>JAFMIT010000009.1 GCA_017853815.1 Actinomycetota bacterium | reverse complement strand
AATCTTTGGTCACCGGGCAAGGCTCAACCGTCTTTCGACAAGCAGTATCTCCGCGATTGGCTGACTTCTCCTGCATCTGGCTGGGATAAGAACGGTTCAACACCGCCGCCCGCACTTCCGGCGGAGGTTGTCGAGAACACTCGCGCCAAGTACATCGAAGCCTACGAACGTCTCACCGGCCTCACCTTTTAACCACTGGTACGTGAAAGCGTCGGTAGTGGTACGTCCCAGCGTCGCTACTGGTACGTGAAAGCGTCGTTTTGCCGTTCTCACGTACCAGATCCGCCGTTCTGACGTACCAGAACCGCCGTTCTGGCGTACCAGTGGAGTGACTAAACTTGGGGGTGGCCCTATTGCTGGAGGGCCGCCCACCCACTCCTTAAGGAGCTTCGCGTGGCCCGAGTCGTGGTCGATGTCCGTCTCAAGTCCGAAATTCTCGATCCCCAGGGTCGCGCCGTCCAAGGAGCACTAGGCCGCCTAGGCCTCAACGGTGTCACCAACGTTCGCCAGGGCAAGCAATTCGTCATTGACATCGATGGCGAGCTAGATGCAGCGGCGACCGAGAAGCTTCATGAAATCGCGGGCAACCTGCTGAGCAATCCCGTCATTGAAGACTACGAACTTTCGGTGGAGCAAGCGTGAGCGCTCAGGGTGCACGCATTGGCGTTGTAACTTTCCCTGGCTCTCTCGATGATCGCGATGCCGCACGCGCTGTGCGTCTCGCCGGCGCTGAGCCAGTCGCGTTGTGGCACGCAGACCACGACCTCAAAGCGGTCGATGCGGTGGTTCTGCCTGGCGGTTTCTCTTATGGCGATTACCTCCGCTGCGGCGCCATCGCGCGTTTCGCGCCAGTGATGCAAGAAATCATCGCCGCTGCCAATCAAGGCCTGCCGGTTCTCGGCATCTGTAACGGCTTCCAAATTCTCTGCGAATCGCATTTGCTTCCGGGCGCGCTGATTCGCAACGACCATCGCCACTTTGTGTGCCGCGATCAGCGACTTCAAATCACGAACAACACCTCGCTGTGGACTCGAGATTTCGAACTCAACGAAGAGATTGTCGTTCCTCTGAAGAATGGCGAAGGCGGTTACGTCGCGTCTGACAACGTTCTCGACGAACTCGAAGGCGAAGGCCGCGTCATCGCACGGTATCTCGAAGTGAATCCAAACGGTTCATACCGCGACATCGCAGGTATCACCAACGCCCGCGGCAACGTCGTCGGTCTCATGCCGCACCCAGAGCACGCAGTCGAACCACTCACGGGTCCGACCACCGATGGTCTGGGCTTCTTTACGTCCGTCCTTTCATCACTTTTGCAGGGAGCTGCACGATGAGCCGCCACGTAGACACCGTCACGAACGCTGCGAACACCCCAGACCTAGAACAGCCGTTCGCGGAACTCGGCGTCAAGCCAGACGAGTACGCACGCATTCGCGAAATTCTCAATCGCCGTCCGACTAACTCCGAACTCGCGATGTACTCGGTGATGTGGTCAGAGCATTGCTCGTATAAGTCATCGAAAGTTCACCTCCGCCAATTCGGCGATAAGAAGCCGGATTCAGATGCCATGCTCGTCGGCATCGGCGAAAACGCAGGCGTCGTCGACATCGGCGACGGGTGGGCAGTCACTTTTAAAGTTGAAAGCCACAACCATCCATCATTCGTTGAGCCCTATCAAGGTGCAGCGACTGGCGTCGGTGGCATCGTCCGCGACATTCTGTCGATGGGCGCTCGTCCAGTTGCAGTAATGGATCCACTGCGCTTCGGCCCTGCCGACGCTCCCGACACCGCTCGCGTATTGCCTGGCATCATCGCGGGCGTCGGTGGCTATGGCAATTGCCTCGGCTTACCAAACATCGGTGGCGAGGTCGTTTTTGATCCGACCTACCTCGGCAATCCACTCGTCAACGCGCTCTGCGTCGGCACGATGAAACACGAAGATATCCATCTCGCAAAAGCTTCTGGCATCGGCAACCTCGTCATCCTCTTTGGCGCTGCCACGGGTGGCGATGGCATTGGTGGTGTCTCGGTGCTCGCGTCAGAAACTTTCGAAGATGGTGGACCCGCGAAGCGCCCTTCGGTCCAGGTCGGCGATCCGTTCATGGAGAAACTCCTCATCGAATGCACTCTCGAAGTTCTGCATGCTGGTCTTGTCGAAGGTATTCAGGATCTCGGCGGCGCGGGCATTTCGTGCGCCACGAGCGAACTTGCTTCTAACGGCACGGGCGGCATGCACGTGTACCTCGAGCGCGTCCCACTGCGCGATGCGACTCTCACTCCTGAAGAAATTCTCATGAGCGAATCTCAAGAGCGCATGTGTGCAATTGTGCCTCCGGAGAATGCGGAAAAGTTCCTCGAAATCTGCGCGAAGTGGGATGTTGTCGCAACCGTCATCGGCGAAGTCACCGACACCGGCCGGCTCATCATTGAGTGGCATGGCGAAGTCATTGTTGACGTGCCACCGCGCACAGTCGCGCACGACGGACCTGTGTACGAACGTCCGTACCACCGCCCCACTTGGCAGGACACGCTTCAAGCTGATGCGCCTACCGCCGACCGTCTCAAGCGTCCAACGACCGCGAGCGAATTGCGCGACACCATCATGACGATGACGGCCGCACCAAACTTGGCATCGAAGCGTTGGGTCACTGATCAATACGACCGTTACGTCCTTGGCAACACCGTGCTCGCGCAGCCAGAGGATTCCGGCATGGTGCGAGTCGACGAAGTAACTGGTCGCGGCGTCGCGGTCTCTACCGATTGCAATGGTCGATTCGCAAAACTCGATCCGTACAACGGCGCCAAGCTCGCGCTCGCCGAGGCTTACCGCAACGTCTCGACGACAGGGGCAGTTCCACTCGCCGTCACCAACTGCTTGAACTTCGGATCGCCAGAAGATCCAGAAGTGATGTGGCAGTTCTCCGAAGCGGTGCGCGGTCTCGCAGATGGTTGCCTCGAACTTGGCACTCCAGTGACAGGCGGCAACGTTTCGTTCTACAACCAGACCGGTGATGTGGCGATTTTGCCAACACCAGTCGTTGGTGTGCTTGGTGTTATCGACGATGTTGAACGTCGTACTCCAATGTCGTGGAAGACGGACGGCGACTTGATCTACGTTCTCGGCACGACTGCAGACGAGTTCGCGGGTAGTGAGTGGGCGCACGAAGTTCACGGTCACCTCGGTGGACTGCCACCAGGGATTGATCTCAAACTGGAGCAGGCCCTCTCCCAGATTCTCGTCGCCTGTTCGCGCGATGGTCTCATCGATGCGGCCCACGATGTGAGCGACGGTGGCATCATGCAGGCGCTGATTGAAATGGCGTTGCGTTCAGGCATTGGCGCTCGCGTCTGGGTGCCAGACAATCTCGACCCGTTCGTGTTCGCGTATGCAGAGTCGGCGACTCGCGCGGTCGTCGTAGTTGCCCGCAGCGAAGAGCAGCGCTTCATCGATATGTGCGCGGCCCGCAACTTCCCAGCCACCCGTGTCGGCGTCGTCGATAGCGCGGCCGCAGCGGAGCCTGCGCTCGTTGTGGACGGCGTGTACGGAGACGTGCTGACCTTGCCGATTGCAGAGCTGGCTGACAAGCATTTCAGCACCCTGCCTGCAATCTTTGGTCCGACCGTCGGCTAATGGACCTCACGGCAGAAATACGTGAGTGCCTTGAGGCTTACGCCTCGGACACCAAGCCACCTCGTGATGTCGAACGAGCAGCTGTAAAGCAAGTACTCGCACTGCTGACGGCTGCCGCGCCTGGCCGCTCTGTCGAACTGCGGATTCCGCCGTACGCCGCAATTCAGCTTGTCGAAGGCACAAACCACCGTCGCGGAACACCATCGGCAGTGGTGGAGACATCGGCTCGCACATTGGTGCAACTTGCGGTCGGTGAAGTCGATTGGGCGTCGTCCGTCCGAAATGCAACTGTTATTGCATCGGGCGAACGCAGCGATCTTTCGCCGCTTTTTCCCTGCTAGCCTCCCCGTCATGCCGCAACGGAGCGGCGATTGTGGAAGGTGATACCCCTCATGACACGCGAGGTGGCAATCAGTCTGCGCGATTTGCGCAAAGAGTTTCGCACCCCGGCCCGCACTGTCGTCGCCGTGGATTCCATCAACCTTGATGTGTACAACGGCGAATTCATCACTCTTTTAGGTCCGTCGGGTTCAGGCAAGACCACCGTCCTGCGCATGATTGCGGGGTTTGAACTTCCAACGTCCGGCAGCATCGTCCTCGATGGCCAGGATGTCAGCCAACAACCGCCATTCGATCGCGATGTGAATACGGTTTTTCAGGACTACGCGATTTTCCCGCACATGTCGGTTCTCGAAAACGTTGAGTACGGATTGCGCGTCAAAAAGGTTCCTGCTGCCGAACGTCGCCGCCGCGCAGAAGAGGCGCTTGCGAATGTGGCACTCGCCGATTTTGGTGATCGCAAGCCAAGTCAGCTCTCGGGCGGACAGCGTCAACGAGTCGCGCTCGCTCGTGCTCTTGTGAACCGGCCAAAAGTTCTACTCCTCGATGAACCTCTCGGTGCACTCGACCTCAAACTTCGCGAACAGATGCAGATTGAACTCAAGGAACTTCAACGAGAGGTTGGAATCACTTTCGTGTTCGTTACTCACGACCAAGAAGAAGCGCTGACGATGAGTGATCGCATTGCTGTGTTCAACAATGGCGCAATCGAACAGCTCGGCACAGCCCAAGAGATTTATGAACACCCAGCTACAGAATTTGTTGCAGGGTTTGTGGGTGTGGCGAACTTAATCAAAGGTGAAACTGCCCAAGCGCTTACGGGACAGTCTCGAACTGTCTCAATCCGCCCCGAAAAAATCACTCTCGCTGGTGCAGGTGACCGACAAGCATCGGGTCATGTCCGTGAGGTCATTTATGTCGGCAACGCCACCCGCATCATTGTTGCGCTCGATGCCGGCGGACAGCTCATCGCGAGTGAACCGCACGACGGTCGAGCACCGACTAGCGTCAAAGTCGGCGACGCAGTCACACTCCATTGGTTTGCTGCTCAGGAATATCTGATCGGCTAAAGGTTTCTCTACCCAGAGAAAAAAGAAGGGACAAAGCATGGCAACGAAGCGAATGCTGAAACTGGTCGCACTAGCGGCTGGTTCTGTGTTGGTCATGGCAGGTTGTTCGTCGAACACTGCAGAACCAACAGACACCTCGGGCGTTCCAAACGTCCCCATGGCCACAGAAGTGGGCGATGGCGAAGGGGAATTGAACATTGTTGTTTGGGCTGGTTATGCAGAGGATGGTTCAACGGATCCTGCAGTCGACTGGGTGACTCCGTTTGAGGATGCCACTGGTTGCCAGGTCAACGTCAAGATTGGTAATACCTCTGACGAAATGGTGACCCTCATGAAGAGCGGTCAGTATGACGGTGTGTCGGCATCTGGCGATGCCACGTTGCGTCTCATTTACGGTGGAGATGTTGCTCCAGTTAACACGGATCTCGTTCCGAACTACGCCACCATCGCGGACTTCTTGAAGAAGCGTGAATGGAACTCGGTTGGCGATCAGATGTACGGCGTGCCACACGGATGGGGTGCAAACATCTTGATGTACAACACCGCAGAAGTGACGCCAGCACCTACCTCTTGGAGCACAGTCTTCGAAGCGAATTCACCTTACGCAGGAAAGATCACTGCATACGATTCACCAATCTATATCGCTGATGCAGCTCTCTACCTCAAGACTGCAAAGCCAGAGTTGGGTATCACCGATCCATATTCACTCGACGAAACTCAGTTCAACGCCGCTGTCGATCTGCTCAAGCAGCAGAAGGCAATGATCGGTAGCTACTGGGCTGCTTACACCGACGAAGTTGCTTCGTTCGGTCAGGCATCGAATGTGATTGGTACGGCTTGGCAGATCAACGCAAACCTCATCAATGCCGAAGGCAAAGTTGCGGTTGATGGCGTTATTCCAACCGAAGGTGCCACCGGCTGGTCCGACACCTGGATGATCGCTGCAAATGCTGCACATCCAAACTGCATGTACAAGTGGATGGACCACATCGTTTCTCCAGAAGTGAACGCTCAGGTTGCTGAGTGGTTTGGCGAAGCGCCATCACAGACCAAGGCATGCGACTTCACTGCAGATAAGACTTTCTGCGATACGTACCATGCACTTGATGCAGATTACGCGTCTCAGATTTCTTACTGGACTACTCCACTTGCTGAATGTCTCGATGGTCGCGGAGCGATCTGCAAGGACTACTCAGCATGGACTCAGGCCTGGACAGAAATTAAGGGCTAATGTCTCAAGCAGTCACGACCGCACCCGAGTCCGCTAATGCGGGCTCGGGTGTTGGCCGTGGTCTGAGCCGATATCTGCATCGGCACTCACACGTCAGGCTGGGACTGCTCCTCAGTTCACCGGTCGCGTGGCTCGTGATCCTGTATTTGGGATCTCTAGCGAACATGATTTTGGCGTCGTTTTGGCAGTTGGCGCCGTTCACAGGCGACATTGTTAAAACTTTCTCGCTCTCAAACTTCCAAACGTTGCTCACCGCAGAGGTCTATCGCAACGTCGCATTCCGCTCACTCGGTATTGCCGTCGCCGTCACGCTGATTGATTTGCTCATCGCACTGCCGATTGCCTTCTTCGCCGCCAAAGTCGTTCAATCGTCGCGAGTCCGCTACGCGATTGTGATCGCTTCGACGATGCCGCTGTGGGCTGGCTATCTCGTCAAGGGCTACGCCTGGCGGATCATGCTCGACAACAACGGCGTGCTCGACTGGGCACTTCAACCACTCGGCATCAAAGGTCCAGGTCTGGGCTTGCCCGCAACAATTTTGGCGCTGGCGTATCTCTGGCTTCCGTACATGATTTTGCCGATTTACGCGGGTCTTGAACGCATTCCTACATCGTTGACCGATGCGAGCTCGGATCTGGGCGCTTCCGCCGGATTCACTTTCCGCACGGTGGTCTTGCCATTGCTTGCACCTGCCGTTATCGCTGGTTCGATTTTCACTTTCTCGCTCAGTCTCGGTGACTACATCATGGTCAAGATTGTCGGCGGCACCACGCAGATGTTTGCGAACATCGTCTACGACAACATTGGCGTCGCTGGCAATCTGCCGTTCGCTGCTGCCGCTGCAACCTTCCCGATCCTCGTCGTCGTGGGATACCTCTGGGCAGTGCGCAAAACTGGCGCTTTGGAGAACCTGTGATGACTCTCAGCGCTCGCGCCAAATGGCTCATCGGCGCCTTCGCGGCGGCCGGCCTCAGCTTTATCTACATTCCTTTGATGGTTGTCATCGTCAATTCTTTCAATTCCTCAAAAGTCTTCAGCTGGCCACCGACGAGCTTCACCACTATCTGGTGGGAGAAGGCACTCGCCAACGATGGCGTGCGTCGCGCGCTCTGGACGAGTGTGCAGGCCGGTGTGGGTGCGACGGTCATCGCATTACTGCTCGGCACCGCGCTGTCTTTCGCACTGGTGCGTTACGACTTCTTTGGTCGCAATACGCTGAACTTCCTCGTAGTTCTTCCGATCTCACTGCCAGGCATCGTCACGGGTATTGCGTTGAACTCATCGTTCACCAACGTCCTTCAGCCGCTTGGCATCAACCTTGGCCTGTTCACGGTGGTTCTTGGACACGCCACCTTCTGCATTGTGGTCGTGTTCAACAACGTGAGTGCGCGGCTACGGAGAATGGGCACGAGCCTTGAGGAGGCTTCGTCGGATCTCGGGGCCAGCATGTGGCAAACCTTCCGCTTCATCACTTTTCCCACTGTGCGCTCGGCACTAGTGGCTGGCGCCTTGCTCGCGTTCGCACTCTCTTTTGATGAAATTGTGGTGACCACCTTCACCTCAGGACCCGGTGTGGAGACCCTGCCTCAGTGGATTTTCAACAATCTTTTCCGCCCCAATCAGGGTCCAATCGTTAATGCGGTGGCCGCGCTTTTGCTCGTGATATTCATTGCTCCGGTGTGGCTCGCGCAACGACTCTCAGGATCTGAAACACATGCGGGTGGGCGGGTCTAAAACCCGTAGAATTCGCGCGTGACACGCGGCGATGGGCTTTTGACCCACGACATCGATCCAAACGAAAAAGGACCACAGGATGCCTGTGGTGTTTTTGGAGTTTGGGCTCCTGGTGAGCAAGTAGCAAAACTGGCGTACTTCGGACTGTACGCACTTCAGCATCGAGGCCAAGAGTCAGCTGGCATCGCAGCGTCCGACGGCTCGCGGATGGTCGTCTACAAAGACATGGGCCTGGTCTCGCAGGTTTTTACTGAAAGCATTCTTGAAACGCTCACTGGTCACATCGCGGTTGGACATTGTCGTTACTCGACCACTGGGTCTTCGAAGTGGGAAAACGCTCAGCCAACTTTTCGTACAACGGCTCACGGCCATATTGCTCTCGGACACAATGGCAATCTCGTCAACACCGCTGAACTTGCGCGCATGGTTGATGATCTCAAAGCAGAACGCGGCGAACTGCCATTGCCAACGAGCTCGAACATTGCTACCAGCGACACCGAGGTTCTCTCAACGCTGCTCGCATCGCATCCGGATTTGTCGATCGAAGAATCTGCGATGCGCGAACTCCCTAAAGTTCGCGGCGCGTTCTCACTGGTCTTCATGGACGAAAACACGCTGTACGCCGCTCGTGATCCTTACGGCATTCGCCCCCTGGTGCTTGGTCGACTAGAGCGCGGATGGGTTATCGCTTCTGAGACCGCAGCTCTCGACATTGTGGGTGCTTCGTATGTCCGCGATATTGAACCGGGTGAACTCATTGCGATCGATGAGTCTGGTCTTCGGACTCGCACGTTTGCGGCCCCAACTCCGAAGCATTGCCTCTTTGAGTACGTGTACCTCGCGCGTCCTGATACCAACCTTGGTGGTCACGCAGTTCATGCTGTCCGGGTTGAAGTGGGCCGTCAGTTAGCACGCGAATTCCCCGCCGAAGCTGACATGGTCATCCCTGTACCTGAGTCAGGAACACCTGCAGCGGTTGGCTACGCGCAACAAAGTGGCATCCCCTTCGCGCAGGGACTCGTGAAGAACGCCTATGTCGGTCGCACGTTCATCCAGCCGTCACAGACATTGCGCCAGCTCGGCATTCGACTCAAACTCAATCCCCTGAAAGAAGAAATTGCGGGTAAGCATTTAGTAGTGGTCGATGACTCGATCGTCCGCGGCAACACTCAGCGAGCGATCATCCGCATGCTTCGCGAAGCTGGTGCTGCGTCAGTGCATGTGCGCATTTCGTCGCCGCCTGTCGTATGGCCGTGTTTTTATGGCATTGATTTTGCGACGCGGGCTGAACTGATTGCGACTGGTCTAAGCGTCGACGAAATCCGCAAGTCCATCGGCGCGGATTCACTCGGTTACGTCAGTCTCGAAGGGCTCACTGCAGCTACTCAGATGGCAGAGGATCGACTATGCCGAGCATGCTTCGACGGCAAGTACCCTGTTGAACTTCCAGCAGCGGATCAAATTGGCAAACATGTGCTTGAGGGCATCGGCAAGGCGGTCGAAGCTGACGGTATTGCCCACGCTTTGAGGCTGCCGTGAGCAATTC
The DNA here is from genome assembly GCA_017853815.1 of Actinomycetota bacterium. GTDB lineage: Bacteria > Actinomycetota > Actinomycetes > S36-B12 > UBA5976 > JAFMIT01. The sequence continues at coordinate 16,170 of JAFMIT010000009.1, read as the reverse complement.
TTATGCAGCTGCTGGCGTTGATGTCGAAGCTGGAGAACACGCGGTCGCGTTGATGAAAGCGAGCGTGCTCGCTGCTTCTCGGCCTGAGGTGGTTGGTGACTTTGGCGGGTTCGCAGGTCTCTTTGATGCCTCCGCGCTCACAAAGTTCAAGCGCCCTCTGCTCGCGACAGGTACAGACGGTGTCGGCACCAAAGTCGTGGTCGCACAGAAGCTTGGGATTCATCACACCATCGGCATCGATCTGGTGGCGATGATCGCGGACGACATCGTGGTGTGCGGCGCAGAACCATTGTTCTTGACCGACTACATCGCGACTGGCAAAGTCGAGCCGCATGTGGTTGCGGACATTGTTCGCGGTGTAGCAGAAGGCTGTCGTCAGGCTGGCATGGCGTTGCTCGGCGGCGAGACGGCTGAACACCCGGGGGTCATGAAGCCCGGCGAGTACGACATCGCGGGCGCCGGCACTGGTGCGGTCGAAGCGGACGAACTTCTCGGGGCGGATCGGGTGCGCGAAGGTGACGTCATCATCAGCATGGCATCTTCTGGTCTCCACTCCAACGGCTATTCCCTCGCTCGCCATGTTCTGCTCGGTGAGTCAGGCCAGCGCGCGGGACTTGATCTTCACACGCACATCGACGACCTGGGTCGAACGCTCGGTGAAGAGCTACTTGAACCTACCCGTATTTATTCTTTGCAGTGCCTAGCTTTGATGAAGGCGCTCGGCGCGCACTTGCACACTTTCTCGCACATCACAGGTGGCGGTATTGCGGCCAACATTGCTCGCGTGCTCCCGACCGAACTCGCGGCTGACATTGATCGCTCAGCATGGGAAGTTCCAGCGGTGTTCGGATTGATTTCGGACATCGGTGGAGTGACTCAAGCTGAGATGGAAAAAACGTTCAACATGGGTCTTGGCATGGTGGCGATTGTCGATGCGTCTTCTGCATCGACTGCGGTGAGTGAATTGTCGAATCTGGGAATCGTCGCGAAAGAAATCGGCTCAGTACGAACTCGTCGTGACGGTGAAACGGGAGACGCTGCCGCCAAGGGTGGAAAAGGCGGAGCAGTCAGCCTGCACTAAGCGGCTACTGGTCTTCGTCCTCTTCGTCTTCGTCCTCATCATCAATCCAGGCCGAGTAGTCGGGTTCGACATCACCCTCAAAATCGGATCCTGCATCAGGGTTTGGTCGAGCAGAGCTAAGTTCCGCTTGGAGTGCCTCAAAGTCAGTGGAGCCACTGTTGTATTTGAGTTCGCGCGCGACTTTCGCCTGCTTTGCTTTTTGCCGGCCACGTCCCATGGCTAGCCCCCTTGATGACTTAATCGAAGGATTGTGTTGCCTTTAGCAACGAGGGCGAATGTTAGTCAGCAAAACGGTCATGAACAGTGGCGAGGGCAAGAAAGTCCGTTTCGGGGCATTTTTCTCACTCGTTTGCCCAATGTTTACCGACAGAAAGCGCCCATAACGCGCGCGAAAGGTAAAGGTTTCCTAAAGTTCAACCACTAGATGGAGGTTCTTATGGCCGGGCTACCAGAAGCAGAGCGCATGTTGCGCCCTCGTGAGGTTGCACTTCTCTTCAAGGTCGATCCCAAAACTGTGACTCGTTGGGCTAAAACGGGCCGCCTCACTCCCATCGTTCTTCCAAGCGGCCATCGTCGCTATCGGGCAGCAGATGTCGAAGCGCTGATGAACAGCACTTCGCGCCGTGCACGCCCAGTCGTTCAGCACCAATGTCCGCGATGCGCGACCGTGCTGATGTGCGATTCATCGACCATCATCCCCGAGTAACCTTCTCTCGGCATCGCCCGATGCCACCGCACGAGACCCGCAAGGGCTTGGAACGGATTGTGGGTAGATGGACTCAGCACGAGTGACGCCTCCGCGACTTCGAGTCGGACTGGTAGGCGCTGGCCGAGTAGGCATCCCCTTAGCTCGCGCTCTCCAAATCGCTCAACATCCCATCGTTTCGGCGCATGCCACCTCCGCAGCCTCGGTCGCTCGGGTCCATCATTGGTTACCCGCGACAGACATCTCTTCCATCGAAGACGTTGTTGCGTCGAGTGACTTGGTACTGATTTCCATTCCCGACGATGAGCTCGCGACCGTCATCAGTGGAATCGCGAAGACGGTTGGCTTTCGATCCGGGCAGTTTGTGATTCACACCAGTGGCCGGTACGGCCTAGGCGTGTTTGAACCTGCCATGTCACAAGGCGCTATTTGTATGGCACTCCATCCCGCGATGACTTTTACGGGAAGTGCCACCGATCATGATCGGTTGCGTGCGTGTCCTTTTGCTGTGACGACGCGCGAAGAATGGCGATACGCAGCCGAGGCGTTGGTCCTTGAAATGGGTGGCACACCGGTTTGGCTTGAGGATCAGCATCGCATCAAGTACCACGCGGCTTTGGCGCACGCATCGAACCACCTCAATACCTTGCTCGCAGAAAGCATTGCTCTGCTCAATGCGATTGGTATTGATGAACCTAATGTTTTCCTTGAGCCTCTAGTCCAAGCGGCGATTGAGAATGCACTCGGGCTTGGAGTAGCGGGACTGACAGGTCCGATTTCACGAGGTGATGTCGAAACAGTGCGCCATCACATGGATGCGCTGGTCGGGACATCGATGTTTGAGACCTACCAACAACTCGCTCTCGCGACTGTTGAATCCGCCTTGTCTGGACACCGCATCTCGTCTCAACAAGCAGAAGATTTGCGCCGGGTGATTTCTCGATGAGAGTTATTACTACTGTCGAAGAGATGAAGGCACTGAGTCACGAAGCCCGACGCGGTGCGGTTTTTACCATGGGCGCTTTGCACGAAGGGCATGCGCAGTTGATGCGTGAGTGCCGACAGCTCATTGGCGCAGATGGTCTGCTGGTCGTGAGCATTTTTGTGAACCCCACACAGTTTGGGGATGCGAGCGATCTTGAGAACTATCCGCGCACCCTCGATGCCGACATCGCACTCTGCGAGCGAAATGGCGTTGATGTGGTGTTTGCGCCATCGGTCGAAGAAATGATGCCCGCTGACGTAGTGCTGCCACAGTTTTCTGCGGGTGAGCTCGGGACAGTTCTCGAAGGCAAGAGTCGTCCTGGACATTTTGATGCGGTCGCAACAGTGGTGCACCGATTGATCACCATCACTGAGCCAGATGTCAGCTGCTTCGGCGAAAAGGATTTTCAACAGGTAGTTGTTGTCCGTCAGATGGTTGCTGATGCGCAGCTCGACGTGAACATCGTTGGCGTACCGACGGTGCGTGAAACTGATGGTCTTGCGATGTCGAGCCGCAATGTGCATCTGTCGGCCGAGGAGCGGAGAATTGCCTCCGTGATTTCGCGCTCGCTCGCTGCCGCTGCGTCTGTAGCAAGCTCAGGTGCTGATGCCGCGATTGCTGCAGGGCTTGAGGTTCTCTCCAGCGAGCCTGCAGTTGTGGTCGACTATTTCGACATCCGTGGCACGGACCTTGGAGAGGCACCGACGACCGGCGAAGCTCGCGCACTTGTGGCTGTCACTCTTGGTGGAGTGCGCTTGATAGACAACGCACCACTCACGCTGGGGTTAGTCCGATGACCTCGCCGCGCATCGTGCCTCGACTACGCGCTGCTGAACCGGGTTGGTTCGCGCGTGCAGACGTCGTGATTATTGGAAGTGGCGTCGCGGGTCTGACAGCAGCCATTCAGGCGCGCCAGAGCGGACTGAGCGTCATGATTGTCACGAAGTCTGTGGTGAACGACGGCTCAACTCGGTGGGCTCAGGGCGGTATTGCGGCAGCGCTTGATCCTGATGACTCTCCAGATGCGCACTGGAAAGACACAGTCGTTGCTGGTGCTGGTCTCTGTGATCCTGATGCGGTTCGCATACTCGTGTCTGAGGGACCTGATGCGATACGGCGATTAATCGCTCGCGGTGCCCGTTTCGATACCACCGATGACGGTGAAATTGCGTTGACACGTGAAGGTGGACACCATCGCGACCGGATTGCCCACGCGGGTGGAGACGCGACTGGAGCGGAGATTTCACGAGCATTGGTTGATGCTGTCGCCAACGATTCTGGGATTGAACTCATTGAGCATGCGCTTGTTCTTGATCTTCTCCAAGATGCCACTGGTGCGGCGCAGGGTGTGACGTTGCACGTGATGGGCGAAGGACAGCGCGATGGTGTGGGTGCTGTTTTAGCGCCAGCTGTCATTCTCGCGACTGGCGGCATCGGCCAGGTCTTTTCTCAATCGACGAACCCGCGCGTCGCGACGGGTGATGGCATCGCACTGGCGTTGCGCGCCGGAGCGGTTGTGGCCGACGTTGAGTTCGTTCAATTTCATCCGACTGTTCTCTATGTAGGACCAAACGCCGAAGGTCAACAACCGCTCATCAGCGAGGCGGTGCGTGGCGAAGGCGCGGTGCTGGTCCATGACGACGGCAATCGCATCATGCAGGGTGTCCATCCGCTCGCCGATCTGGCACCGCGTGATGTGGTAGCGAAAGCCATCATGCGCCACATGATGACGTCCAAAGTTCCACATGTTTGGCTTGACGCGCGTGCGATTGGCGATGAATGGCCAGTGCGTTTTCCTTCGATCTTCGAGAGTTTGGCGCAGCACGGAATTGATCCGCGAACGGCACTCATTCCTGTTGCACCGGCACAGCATTACCACTCTGGTGGAGTGCGCACAGATCTGTACGGCCGCACGTCCGTTCCTGGGCTTTTTGCCTGCGGCGAAGTCGCATGTACAGGAGTGCACGGCGCGAATCGACTCGCGAGCAACTCGCTGTTAGAGGGCCTCGTGTTTGCTGAGCGGATTGGTGCAGTGCTCGCAGCGGGACTGCCTGAGCGGCGTCCATTTGTTGCGCGGACAGCAACGTCTCGAGTGCTTGATGATGAACTTCGGCTCATGTTGCAATACGCGATGACTGAAGGCGTCGGAGTTTTGCGGAGTCGAGAGTCGATTTTGCGGACTTTGAAAGTCTTGGAACCAATCGCTGACTCGGACCTCGACATCACTGCTTGCACTGAGACGTGGGAGCTGACGAATCTTCACGCAGTTTCGACAGCGCTTGCGCTGGGGGCATTAACGCGCGAAGAAACTCGCGGTTCGCACTGGCGTGAAGATTTTCCAGAGTCGCGTAGTGAATGGCTCAAGCGCGTTTGTCTGCGAGCAGATCGTGACGGCGTTCTCAGCATCAGTTTTGAAACCGTGCCACAAGTTCCAAACATGAAGGAAGTTCTGTAATGACGAATCGTCCCCATTGGTTGCCCGAAATTGTGAGCACTGACCATGCCTTGCGCCTTCGTCGCGTCGGCTTGGACATGTATGAAGTCACAAGTCTGATCACGCTCGCGATTACCGAAGATCTCGATGGCGGCGTCGACGTCACGTCGGTGTCGACAGTGCCTGCCGATCAGCAATCAACAATGGAACTTACGGCTCGCAAGCCGGGCATTGTTAGCGGCGCCATTGTCGCGGCAGCCGTATTCGACCTGGTGTCTCGTCACGAAGCACAGGTTGATGTTGTGGTGCCTGACGGAGTCGCAGTGAATGCGGGCGATGTGATTGTTCGCGCGACAGGGTCCACGTTGTCGCTGCTCACGGCCGAACGCACTGCGTTGAACTTCCTCTGTCACTTGTCTGGAATCGCCACCGCCACGCAGGAATGGGTCCGAGAAATCGAAGGCACTGGCGCCAAAGTGCGCGATACTCGCAAGACGACGCCAGGCATGCGCAAGATGGAGAAGTACGCGGTCACCTGTGGCGGCGGTGAAAATCATCGGATGTCACTTTCGGATGCGGCGCTCATCAAAGACAATCACATCGTTGCTGCTGGCGGTGTGGTTGAAGCTTTCGCAGCTGTGCGCCGGAAATTCCCTGAAGTCGCAGTCGAAGTCGAGGTCGATTCGATGACTCAACTGCACGAAGTGGTTGCTGCTGGCGCAGATTTAGTCCTTCTCGATAATTTTACGGTGGAGCAGGTACGCGAAGCTGTGGAGTGGAACGCAGGCCGTGCCAAGCTCGAAGCGAGCGGTGGTATCACTCTCGATAAGGCTCGCGCTTATGCAGAGACTGGCGTGGATTACATCGCTGTCGGCGCCTTGACGCACTCGTCGCCGATTTTGGATATCGGTGCGGACTTGTATGACGCTGTGACACCAGCGCGCGACGAGCAGGGGGAGTAGCCATGCTGTTGACTGTTGATGTTGGCAATACCAACACAGTGCTTGGTCTTTTTGAGGGAGACCAGCTCACGAAGTCGTGGCGAATTGCGACCGACGCACGTACACCCGCAGACGAGCTTGCACTGAAATTCAAAGGCCTACTGCAGTCAGAATCCATCACAGGTGTGGCGCTCTGTTCGACTGTTCCCGCAGTTCTGCGCGAGATGCGGACAATGCTCAATCGCTATTACGGCGATATTCAGCACGTCGTGGTGGAACCTGGAACCAAAACTGGCGTCCCGATCCTGACGGACAACCCCAAAGAAGTTGGAGCCGACCGCATCGTCAACACGCTCGCCGCTTTCACGACGTACGGCGGGCCAGCCATTGTGGTGGACTTTGGCACGTCGACGAATCTTGATGTTGTCTCCGAGAAGGGCGAATTTCTGGGTGGCGCTCTTGCTCCAGGTGTTGAGATTTCAATCGAAGCTCTAGCCAACCGTGCGGCTCAACTTCGCAAAGTCGAAATCATTAAGCCCAAAAATGTCATCGGCAAGAACACGGTCGAGGCGTTGCAGTCAGGTGCGATTTATGGTTTCGCGGGTCAAGTCGATGGTCTTGTCCAACGTATCAAGGCGGAGCTGGGGCAGCCGATCAACACCGTGATTGCCACCGGCGGTTTAGCGGGCATCGTGGTCCCAGAGTCGAGCACCATTACTCACCATGATCCCAACCTGACGCTCACGGGTCTGAGGCTCGTTTTCGAGCGCAATCAGTAGGCTGCGCCGCTGTGAGTGAACAGACGCCAGACATCGAAGTGGACGACCTGCCCGAACAAATGCAGGTTCGCCACTCCAAGCGTGAGCGCTTGCTCGACGAAGGCATTGAGCCCTATCCCGTGACCTTCGCGCGCACCGCCACCATCGGCGAAGTGCGGGCGCAGTTCCCAAACCTCGAGGTAGACGCGACCACAGGCGTTGTGCATTCCATTTCTGGCCGAGTCATCTTCGTTCGCAACACCGGCAAGTTGTGCTTCGCGACGGTACGCGACGGCGATGGTACTGAGATTCAAGCGATGCTCAGTCTCGACAAAGTCGGCGAAGATGGTCTTGCGAGCTGGAAGTCACTCGTCGACATCGGTGATTTTGTTGGTGTAACGGGTGAAGTGATTTCTTCTCGCCGTGGCGAATTGTCGGTGCTTGCCGATTCTTGGACGATGGTTTCGAAGGCGCTGCGGCCACTGCCGGTAGCCCACAAGCCGCTGAGTGAAGAGACTCGCGTTCGTCAACGTTACGTCGATCTGATTATGCGTCCTGAAGCCCGGCAGATGGCGCGAATGCGTCCACTCGCTCTCAACTCGCTGCGTGAGACTTTTGCGCAAGCGGATTACGTCGAAGTCGAAACTCCGATGCTCCAGACATTGCACGGTGGTGCTGCTGCGCGGCCGTTTTCGACGCATTCGAATGCCTTCGACATTCAGCTTTTCCTGCGCATTGCTCCCGAGCTCTTCCTCAAGCGCTGCGTTGTTGGTGGGCTTGAGCGGGTGTACGAAATTAATCGCAACTTCCGCAACGAAGGCGCCGACTCAACCCACTCGCCCGAGTTTGCGATGCTTGAGTTCTACCAGTCGTATGCGGACTACAACGACATGGCAGATTTCACGAAGAAGCTGATTCAGAACGCAGCTCTTGCTGTTCATGGTTCATTGCAGGTCACCCACTTCGATGGCAGTGTGCATGATCTTGGTGGCGAATGGCGCTCAGTCTCGATGTTCCCTGCGGTGAGCGAAGCACTGGGCGAAGAAATCACGCCGACGACACCGATTGAGCGGCTTGTAGAGCTAGCGAAAGCGGCTGGCATTAAGCCCGAAAAGACTTGGGTGCACGGCAAGTTTGTCGAAGAGCTTTTTGAGCACTATGTGAGCGACACTTTCGATGGCCCGACGTTCGTTCGCGATTTCCCGGTGGACACTTCTCCACTAGTTCGCGATCATCGCACTGAATCAGGCGTCGTCGAAAAGTGGGATCTGTATGTCGATGGGTTCGAGCTTGCAACTGGCTACTCAGAACTTGTCGATCCAGTAATTCAGCGGGAGCGGCTTGTCACTCAGGCGGCACTTGCGGCCCGAGGCGATGTCGAGGCGATGCGTCTCGATGAGGACTTCTTACGTGCACTCGAATACGGCGCCCCTCCAATGGGTGGCGTCGGTATGGGTGTCGACCGATTGTTGATGGCGTTGAGCGGTCTTGGCATCCGCGAAACCATTTTGTTCCCGCTTGTGAAGCCAGAACGTCACTAGTTATGCCGGTCGCTGCTGAGATTGCATTGCCAAACGGCATTGTTGTTCGACCTGCGCGTACGAGCGATGTACGCGGAATTCGCGCCATTGTTGATACGTACGCGGTTGAACGGCGACTGCTGTCCAAGGCCACGGTGACGCTCTTTGAGCACGTCCAAGAATTCTTAGTGGCAGTGAAAGACAACGAAGTCATCGGCTGCGGCGCTTTGCATGTGATGTGGGAAGACTTAGGCGAAATTCGAACTTTGGCAGTGTCACCAGAACATCGAAAGAGTGGGCTCGGTGGCACGATTCTTGAGCTGCTTGTCGATCGCGCGCGTGCGCTTGGGATTACGCGGCTCTTTTGTTTGACCTTCGAGACGGACTTTTTCGCTCGGCATGGATTCCAAGCTATCGATGGCGCGCCGGTTGATGTGTCCGTTTACGAGCAACTTCTAGAGTCGTACGACGAAGGTGTGGCCGAAATGCTTGGGCTCGAGCGCGTGAAGCCCAATACATTGGGCAATACACGAATGTTGCGCTTGTTGTAGCGAGACTGTTTTGAACTCGTACCACGAGTGTTTTGAACTCGTACCACTCAGCCGGTGTTGCGGAGGCCCGTCGCGATGCCGTTGATCGTGAGCGAAAGCGCACGCTGGATATCTGCATCGACATCTTTGCCTTCGGCGCGCAACGCACGCACGCGCTGCAAGAGTGACACCTGCAAGAACTGCAGTGGCAAGAGATAGAAATCTCGAACCTGCAAGGTGCTCGCGAGGATTTCGTTCTTTTCGAGAAGTGAATCACTACCCGTGACCAACAAGATTTCGCGGATGGTGCGCTGGTGCTCTTCAACAATCGTGTCAAAGATGGGCTGCAATTCCGCTGGCACGAGATGCTCGACATAGTGGCGGGCCACTGAGAGATCGGTCTTGGCCAGCGTCATTTCGACGTTCGACAAGAAGTTGCGGAAGAAGTGCCAGTCGGCGTTCATGCGCTTAAGCAAGTCAGTGTGACCGGCTTCGCGTGCCGTCTGCAACGCGGTACCGACGCCGTACCAGCCGGGAACAATCTGCCGAGACTGGGTCCAGCCGAACACCCATGGAATCGCACGCAGACCATCGATGCCGGCGTTGGTGTCGGGACGGCGCGCAGGGCGCGAACCCATGTGCACATCCGCAAGTTCGTCGACGGGAGTCGACAACGCAAAGTACCGTGGCAAATCTGGGTGATTGACGAGCTCGCGATATTTCGCGAACGCTGCGTCCGATGCCAGGTTCATGACTGCGTCCCATTGTTCAAGTTCCTCTGCGAATACGCGCGAGGACTGATGCAAGAACGTCGATTCGAGAACTGCGGCCAACGTTTGACGCAAGTTTGCGCGCGCGAGACTCGGCAGCAAGTACTTATCGGAAATCACTTCACCCTGCTCGGTGATCTTGATTTCGCCATCGAGCACGCCCCACGGCTGGGCCATGATGGCTTCGTATGTCGGTCCTCCACCTCGACCGACGGTGCCACCGCGGCCGTGGAACAGTCGTAACTGCACACCGTGGTGAGCTGCGACATCGCGCAAGAGGCGCTGCGCCAAGTGAATCTCCCACTGCGATGTGGTGATGCCCGCATCTTTGTTGGAGTCGGAATAGCCGAGCATGACTTCTTGTTCGTCGCCGCGCAGGCGCACCAGCTGGCGATATGTGGGATTCGACAGCAGTTGATCAAGAATCTCTGCAGCGCGACGAAGTTCATCGACTGTTTCGAGAAGCGGCGCGAAGCCCACCCGTGCAAAACCGGAACCGAGATCGACCAGTCCCGCGTACCGTGCGAGCACGGCGGCAGCCAGGACGTCTTCTGGCCCTTTGGTCATCGAGATGATGTACGTCTCGATGACGTCGCTGCCGAATCGATCCTGCGCATCGCGAATAGCGGAGAAAGCGCCGAACGTGTTTCGGCAGGAGTCATCGAAGTTCTCTTCGCGGAATGCGCGCGCAGCTGGGGCACCGAGCGCTTCTGCCAGCATGATAAAGCGTTCGCTCTTTGAGGCTTTGGTGTACGAACCACTGATGCCACCATCAAAAATCTGTGCAATCGCGTGATGATGCTTTTCTGAATGTTCACGAACATCGAGTGTCGCGAGGCGCAGGCCTGTTGCGCGGACGACGCGAATAAACCGATCGAAAATTGCTTCCGCCACTGAGTCGCGCTTGCCGAGACGATCGAGTGACTCAGCGACCACTTTGAGATCTTCGAGCAACTCATCGTTGCCGATGTAATCGTGACCAGGCACATGCGAGGCACGGGTCGTGAGCCGATTGCGAGTGTTCACCAGCTTCTGTCGTATGCACGTGAGTTTCAGGCGCCAAGGTTCTTCGGCGTTGATACGCAAGTAGCGGCGATCGAGCTCTGGAAGTGCCGCGAGATCCTTTTCAATTGATGACCAGATGATCTCGTCGCGTTCGACGTTGAGGATGCGTTCGGAAATTGAAAGATCTTCGACGACGCGATCGAGATGCACGAGGAGATTACGAATCGCGTGGTCGCGTTGAAGTGACAGCACTCGAAGCGTGACTTCTGGCGTGACAAAAGGATTTCCGTCACGGTCGCCACCGATCCAGGTCCCGAAAGTGAGCGGAGTGGCGTCGATGGGGAGTTCGGCACCAATCTCTTCAATCACATGTTCGAGTTCATCAAGAATCGAGGCGAGTGGACCTTGGGCCAATTCGTCGAGGAAGTAGAGCGCGTTTCGCGCTTCGTCCATAACTTCGGGCCGGCTCAATCGCAGTTCGTCGGTTTGCCACAACATCGCGACGGACTCTTTGAGGCGTCGATTGCGGTGGGTGTCATCTGGCTGCGCCAACAAGTCGGCGATGCGACGAATCTTGAGGAGGACCGAGCGCCGAGCGGCTTCGGTTGGGTGCGCCGTGAACACGGGGCGGGCGTTAATGCGAGCCAAGCCGGTGGTGACTTCGCGAGCGGGAATCCCGGCTGTCGAAATCCGATGAGCTGCGCGGACCAGAGCGCCGCCGGTGGCGCGACGATCTGCGGCCAGGTCTTTCGCACGGAAAACCTGTTCGGCCACGTTGGCGAGGTTGAAGTAGGTGCTAAACGCGCGAGCAAGCCGAATGGCGTCTGTGAGTTCGAGACCGTCCAGCGTTCGCGCGGCTTCGGTCGGATTGTCCCGAACCATTTGACGCACGAGCTCGACTCGATCGAGCAGGTCCTGTCCCTCCACCTCGGCAAGCGTTTGTCCCAAAATCACACCAAGTCGGCGGATTTCGGCGCGCAACTCAGCGTCGGCGCGGTCGGTGGCGAGGGGCATCCCGTTCATAGCGGCAAAGGGTAGGCGAGCGGTGTTTCAGGCATGTTGCCGTCTCGAAGTGCGAACAGGTCTTTCGTGCATCGGCTCAGACAGGCGAGCACAATTGGGTGATGCAGATTGTCACCCCGACGCTTGAGCTCCTTCCGGACTTCGTCCTGGCGCTGCGCGAGGGATTTGCTCCAGGCACGGTCAATCCGGCCCGCGTTCGCCAGGATGCATTCGATCGCATTGCCTCGGACCCAGTTCTCTACATCGCGCAGATGACCGACCCTGAGGCGGCAGGCCCAGATGTGCAGCTGCCCAATGGCCAGATCGTCAAACGGCTGCCAGGCATGACCAAGTGGATGTGGGACGACGGTTTCGTCGGCATGATCAGCCTTCGGTGGCAGCCTGGCACCGATGAGCTTCCCCCTCACGTCCTCGGCCACATCGGCTACGCGGTGGCGGAATGGAAGCAGCGCCGCGGTTACGCGACTCAGGCGCTCGCCCAGATGCTCGATCTCGCTCGCGCTCAGGGCCTTGGATCGGTGCAGATCACCACGACTCCAGACAACCTGGCATCCCAAAAAGTCATCCTGAACAACGGTGGCGTGCTCGAGTATGACGGCCCAGCCCCCGAGGAGCAGGGTGGCGGCCCCCTGCTCCGCTACCGAATTGGGCTGTAACGGGGAACAAAACCCCCTCTTTGAAGGTTGTACTTCCTGCGGCCAGATGCTTGGGTCAGGATGACTCAATAGGCTGACCCGTGAAAGGTAGGCGAAATGTTTGAGAGGTTTACCGACCGCGCTCGTCGCGTCGTCGTGCTAGCTCAAGAAGAAGCACGCATGCTGAACCACAATTACATCGGTACCGAGCACATCCTGCTTGGTCTGATTCATGAGGGTGAAGGCGTTGCTGCAAAGGCTCTAGAAGCCATGGGCATTTCGCTTGATGCGGTTCGCGCCCAGGTTGAAGAAACCATTGGCCAAGGCCAGACGGCTCCGAGCGGACATATTCCGTTTACGCCGCGCGCTAAAAAAGTGCTCGAGTTGTCTCTGCGCGAAGCGCTGCAGCTCGGCCACAACTACATCGGTACTGAGCACATCCTGCTTGGCCTTATTCGCGAAGGCGAAGGTGTCGCTGCGAAGGTGCTGGAGAAACTCGGCGCAGATCTCAACCGCGTTCGCCAACAGGTCATTCAGTTGTTGTCTGGCTACCAAGGCAAAGAACCAGCTGCGCAACAAAACGAAGGCACGCCATCTACCTCGCTCGTTCTCGATCAATTCGGTCGCAACCTGACCCAGGCAGCGCGTGAGATGAAGCTCGATCCCGTTATCGGTCGCAAGAACGAAATCGAACGCGTCATGCAGATTTTGTCGCGCCGCACGAAGAACAATCCTGTTCTCGTTGGTGAGCCTGGCGTTGGCAAGTCAGCCTGCGTCGAAGGTCTCGCCCAAATGATTGTCCACGGCGACGTGCCAGAAACGCTCAAGGACAAGCAGATCTACTCTCTTGATCTCGGTGCTCTCGTCGCTGGTTCGCGTTACCGCGGTGACTTCGAAGAGCGTCTGAAGAAGGTCCTCAAAGAGATTCGCACTCGTGGCGACATCATTCTTTTCATTGACGAAATCCATACGCTCGTCGGTGCGGGCGCCGCTGAAGGCGCTATCGATGCTGCATCGATTCTCAAGCCAATGCTTGCTCGCGGTGAATTGCAGACCATCGGTGCGACCACTCTCGATGAGTACCGTAAATACATCGAGAAGGATGCTGCGCTCGAGCGTCGCTTCCAGCCGATTCAGGTGAACGAGCCTTCTGTCGCACACACCATTGAAATTCTCAAGGGTCTACGCGATCGCTACGAACAGCATCACCGTGTCACCATTACTGATGGTGCACTCGTTGCTGCTGCGTCACTCGCTGATCGGTACATCAACGATCGCTTCTTGCCAGACAAGGCAATCGACTTGATCGATGAGGCCGGCGCACGCCTGCGTATTCGTCGCATGACTGCACCTCCAGAGCTGCGCGCTTTCGATGAGCAGATTGCTGCGACTCGTCGCGAAAAAGAATCTGCCATCGATGGTCAGGACTTCGAAAAGGCTGCGTCCTTGCGCGACCAGGAGAAGCAACTGATTGCCGCCAAGGCCACCAAAGAAAAGGAATGGAAGGCCGGCGACCTCGATGTCGTCGCCGAAGTAGGCGAGAATCTCATTGCAGAGGTGCTGGCCGTCGCAACGGGTATTCCAGTCGTTCAGATTTCAGAAGAAGAGTCCGCTCGTCTTCTCAAGATGGAAGATGAATTGCACAAGCGCGTGATCGGCCAACAGCAGGCGATCAAGGCTCTGTCTCAGGCAATTCGTCGTACGCGTGCTGGTCTCAAGGATCCCAAACGTCCAGGTGGCTCATTCATTTTCGCCGGCCCTTCAGGCGTCGGCAAAACTGAGCTGTCGAAGACCCTTGCTGAGTTCTTGTTTGGTGACGAAGACGCGTTGATCACTCTCGACATGTCTGAGTACGCCGAAAAGCACACGGTGTCTCGTCTGTTTGGTTCGCCTCCGGGTTACGTCGGATACGAAGAAGGTGGACAGCTCACCGAGAAGGTGCGCCGCAAGCCTTTCTCCGTTGTGCTCTTCGACGAAATCGAAAAAGCCCACCCCGATATCTTCAACTCGCTGCTGCAGATTCTTGAGGAAGGTCGTCTGACCGACGCTCAAGGCCGCATGGTCGACTTTAAGAACACGGTCATCATCATGACGACCAACCTCGGAACCCGCGACATCTCAAAGGGACTCAATCTCGGCTTTGCTGCTGCAGATGACATCAAGAGTGCCTACGAGAAAATGCGCACCAAGGTCAACGACGAACTCAAGACGCACTTCCGTCCCGAGTTCCTCAACCGCATCGATGACATTGTTGTGTTCCACCAGTTGTCTCAAGACGAGATCATTCAGATTGTCGATCTCATGCTCGCCAAACTCGATGAGCGTCTGCGCGACAAGGACATGGGTATCGAACTCACGACCGCTGCCAAGCACGTGTTGGCAGAGCGTGGCTACGACCCGGTGCTTGGAGCTCGACCACTGCGTCGAACCATGCAGCGCGAACTCGAAGACGTGCTGTCGGAGAAGATGCTGTTTGGCGAACTCAAGGCCGGCGAAATTGTCGTTGTTGACGTCGAAGGCGAAGGCAAAGACGCGGTGTTCACCTTCCGTGGTGCACCGAAAGAAGATTTCGCAGCGCTCAACCTTGAAGGTGGAGCCACCGTCGCATAAGCGACACCATCATTCAGGCCGGCGGCATCAGATAAAACTGATGACCGCCGGTTTTGATTTTGCTTTCTCATTGCGAGCAATAACGAGGTACTCACCAGCTGGCACATGCGCACCTAAGCGATCGCATTGAGTTGGATTCGACGTTCCATTCCATTCGAGGCGAATGCGGTAGGCGCTGCCAGGGAGCATTTCGACAATAGCGGTATCAGAGGCTGTGGGGCAGCGATCGCTCGACCACACCTCGCGCTTGGAATCCGCCGCTTGGATGTAGATCTCGTTGGCGTCTGAACCAACATTTCTGAGACAGGTCTTTGATCCAGTGTTGCGAATTGTCGCGCTGATGCCGACGTTTTCGTCAGCTGCGAACTGAGGTCCACCCAAGATTTGAAGATCGATTGCGATGTTCTCAAGGTCGCACTCAGTCGGACTGGCAGGTTCTGTGCTGGTGGTGCTCTGCTGAGTTGGCTTCTGTGTTTGAGTGTTTGTTGGACTCGCATCGGCCGTCAAGAAACTGCCGACATATCCAAGCAATCCGATGACTAATTGGTAGATGACTACGAAGGCAATCGTGCCAATGAACGCGGTCGCGATGCGTCGACGACGGTACACCTCTGGTGCCACTTGGCGCTTACGCAGAATGTTCTGGCTCGGCCGCTTCGGGGGAAGATCGCGGTTCGACATGGCATCTAGGGTAGCGCGAGCCGAGCAGGTGTCAGAATTCGCAAATGGCCGCTTCGCTGGTTAACAGCACCAATCGTTGGTTTCGTCACAACGCTCGGCCACTGCCATGGCGTGAGGACACCGCCTCGGCCTGGCACGTGCTGATGAGCGAATTCATGCTCCAGCAGACGCCGGTGGCTCGCGTGCTCCCCGTCTACGAGCGCTGGGTGAAACGGTTTCCTGTCCCCTCAGCGCTGGCGAGTGTGCCGGTCTCTGAAGCGGTTCGTGAGTGGGGTCGACTGGGTTATCCCCGGCGGGCACAAAGACTTCACGCCTTAAGCGTGATTCTGGATCGCGACTTTGAGGACGAGGTCCCTGACGATGAGCAGGTTCTCCGTGGTCTGCCAGGAATCGGCGAGTACACCGCCGCTGCGATTGTCGCTTTTGCGTATGGAAAGCGATCTGTCGTGGTCGATACAAATGTGCGTCGAGTGATTGCACGAGCTGTCGCG
>JAFMIT010000088.1 GCA_017853815.1 Actinomycetota bacterium | reverse complement strand
CCGTGCGATTTCCAATTCACCGGCATCGAGCCAGTCGCATTCAATCTGGCGTTCGCGAACAAAGTTTCGGATGTACTCAAGGTTTTCTTGCCCTAGTCGGTGCAGCGTTTCATACTCCGCGGCCCAGCGAGCCATGCCGTTGGCAAAGCCGTGAGTCAGCGTCGCATGGATGAATCCGCCGTTGCGACCACTTGCTTGTCCGCCGACTACTCGTGCATCGATGAGCATGATTGATGCGTCGGGTGATTGGCGACGGGCTTCGAGCGCTGTCCAAAGACCTGTAAAGCCGCCGCCGACGATCAGCAGATCGACCTCGGCGTCCTGGGTGAGCGGTGCGCATTCGGTGCGGGGTGTGACCGCTTGCCAAAACGGAGTGGTCTGAAGGTCGGAAACAGAAGGGTGAACAGAAAACATGGAGAAGGCTCCTGGTGAGAAGGCGGGTGAACGGAGGTCGGCTCAATGCCGAGAGTTCCCACCAGTCCCTTCAGAAATCTGTAGAGCCACACTGTAGCCATGACGCGCAGCCTTCGCAGCCCACGGGGTAGCGTGTGGGCATGACCCGATACGGCGCTCAATTCGGCCCAGACATCACGTTCCTTGGCATTCCCGCACTCGACCTCGATGACGCCGCAGCTCTGGCTGCTGCTGACGTTGTCATCGTGGGTGCGCCCTTTGATGGTGGCACGTCTTACCGTGCCGGTGCGCGATTCGGCCCATCAGCAATTCGCGGCACTGACTACTTGCCACACGACGGATCTCGCCCCTCGCTTGCCTTGCGCACCGATGCGTTGAAAGACCTCACGGTCGTTGATGCGGGCGACGTTGAAATGTTTAGCGGCGATGCAGCTAAGTCGTGCGATTCGCTCGAAGCGGTGATTCGAAAGATTTCAGAAGCTGGCGCTGTGCCGTTAGTTCTTGGTGGCGATCACACCATCACGTGGCCCGATGTCACGGGCGTTGCGCACGGCGTTGGTTGGGGACGAGTGGCAGTAATTCACTTCGATGCTCATGCAGATACTGGTGACATCACGTTCGGTTCGCTCATTGGCCACGGACACCCAATGCGTCGGTTGATCGAGTCGGGTGCGGCTCGAGGAGATCGATTCCTCCAGCTTGGTCTGCGCGGCTACTGGCCAGAAGACGAGACCTTGGAGTGGATGGCAGCTCAAGGAATGCGTTCTTACGAAATGACTGAGATTGTCGCGCGTGGCTTCAACGAATGCCTCACCGAAGCATTGGGCATCGCAATGGATGAATGCGATGGCGTCTTCCTCTCGGTCGACGTCGATGTGGTTGATCCTGGTCACGCACCAGGCACTGGCACGCCTGAACCTGGGGGACTCACGTCGCGCGAACTTCTCGATGCGGTGCGCCGCATCTGTTATGAGGTCCCAGTCGTTGGCATGGACGTCGTCGAGGTAGCCCCAGGATACGACCATGCAGAAATTACAGTGATGCTTGCCAATCGTATTGTGCTCGAAGCGCTTTCAGCCATGTCTCGCCGTCGGCGCGATCTTGCAGGTGGCGAGAAGTGGAATCCACGTCAGCCCTTGCTCGAAGGTCGTCTCGACGGTCGCTAGGACTTATGCAGTCGCAATACTGAATTGCTTTTCGATTTCGTCGAGCGCTTCAGCGAGCAAGTGATGTGGCATGGTGAGTGCTGGCAAGAAGCGCAAGACATTTCCGTACGTGCCCGCGGTCAAAACCACAACGCCTGCTGCATGACAACCCTTTGCGACAGCCGATGTCACTTCAGGATTGGGATCCATTGATCCTGGCTTGATCATCTCGAGTGCAATCATGGCGCCGCGTCCGCGGACATCACCAATAACTGAGAACTTCGACTGCATCGCCTTGAGGCGCGGCATCATGAGTTCTTCGATGGCTTTCGCCTTTGCATTCAGATCGAGTTCTTTCATCGTCTCAATCGACGCTATCGCCGCTGCGCACGCGATGGGATTTCCGCCATAGGTGCCACCGAGACCTCCTGCATGCACACTGTCCATGATTTCGGCACGACCTGTGAGGCCCGCGAGAGGCAAGCCGCCCGCGATGCCCTTAGCGGTCGTGATGAGATCGGGGACGATGCCTTCATGTTCGCAAGCGAACCATTGCCCGGTGCGGCAGAAACCAGTCTGGATTTCATCTGCAACAAAAACGATGCCGTTTGCTTTGGCAAACTCAACGATGGCAGGTAAGAAACCTGCCGTCGGGGCGATGAAGCCACCTTCTCCCTGAATCGGCTCAATCACAATGGCCGCAATGTTGGACGCGCCCACTTCTTTGTCCATGCGACTAATCGCGGCAGCAGCAACTTCTGCACCCGAACGCTCATCGCGGAAGGGATACGCCACTGGCACTCGGTAGACCTCGGAGGCGAATGGCCCGAAGGAATGCTTGTACGGCATGTTCTTGGCGGTCATGGCCATAGTCATGTTGGTGCGACCGTGGTAGCCGTGCTCGAACACGACGACAGCTTGGCGCTTGGTATAGGCGCGTGCGACCTTGACGGCGTTTTCAACTGCTTCGGCACCGCTGTTGAACAATGCGGATTTCTTGGCATGCGTTCCAGGCGTCAGCTCATTGAGCTGCTCGCAAACTTCGACATAGCCAGAGTAAGGCGTGACCATGAAGCACGTATGCGTGAACGCGGCCACTTGTTGCTGCACTGCTTCGACAACTTTTGGCGCTGCGTTTCCAACGTTCGTGACAGCGATGCCCGCGCCCATGTCAATGAAGGAGTTGCCGTCGACATCAACAATCACGCCGTCGCCAGCTGCGACTGCGAACACCGGCATCATGCCCGAGACGCCAGCGCTCACGGCTGCGTTTCGACGTGCCAATAACTCGGCCGACTTTGGGCCAGGAATTGCGGTAATGATCTTGCGCTCTTGGGGCAACGCTGGCCCGCCTGCGGTATGTGTCATGGGGCGAGGATAAACGGGTTTTTCGCCATGCCATAGTCAGGACTTGGTGAGGGATTGGGTGTTTTGCAGATTGTCGCTCGCGAGGGTTTACGGCTCATGTCAGACTAGAACCGAACACTTCAACCGCTGTAGACCTGAGGAGGGGCATGCTTGAGTTTGTTGGCATCGTCATTTTGCTGACGTTCGTTGCCCTTTCCATTGGTCTGCACGAAGTCGGTCACATGCTGCCCGCGAAGAAATTCGGCGTCAAAGTTCCTGATTACTCGATTGGGATGGGACCGCGTTTGATCCGCTGGACCCGCGGAGAAACGACGTACAACATTCGATTGCTGCCGATAGGTGGCTTCGTGAAACTTGTCGGAATGTTTCCGCCCGCGAGGGAGTCCGACGCTGGCAAGACCGGTCGGCTGGCTGAAATGATGCAAAACGCTCGTGAGGACAGTTTGAGCGAGGTTGAACCAGGCGAAGAGCACCGAACGTTTTATTCAAAGCCAGTGTGGCAGCGGCTCATCATCATGCTGGGCGGGCCCATCATGAATCTGATCATTGCCTCGATTCTTTTCACCGTAATTTTGGTGGGTCTCGGCCTTCCGCAGAACTCAACGAGTATTGGCAGCGTGGTCACCTGTGTGCCGACGCAGTCAGACCCTGAGGGGGCTGGCACGGTCGCAGGCTGCGGGGCTGCTGGGCAAACCCCCGCAATGGCGCTCGGTCTGGTGGCTGACGACAAGATTATTTCTGTCAACGGCCGCACCATCGCACAATGGTCAGACATCGCAACTTCGCTGAAGGGTGCTGCAGCGGGCGATGTCGTGGAGTTAGTTGTTCGACGCGTCGATGGCACCACTCTTCGAGAGTCAGTAGCGCTCGCAGACCTCGCGTACCCAGAACTCGATGAAACCGGCGCCCCCACTGGGGTGACCTTGCATCGTCCGTTTTTCGGAGTAACTCCTGGAGTTGAGTGGGTGCAGCAGCCGGTCTCTGTTGTGCCTCGCGCCATGTGGAATATGACCGTGCGGTCGTTCGAAGCTCTCAGCGCTTTCCCCGCAAAACTGCTCGGTCTCGGCCAGAATCTGTTTTCCTCGGCGCCTCGAGATCCCGAAGGGCCAATCAGCGTGGTCGGTGTAACTCGCATCAGCGGCGAGATTGCCGCAAGCGACCTCAGTATTCGCTCGAAAGCTCTGGAAATTCTTGGTCTTGCTGCGAGCCTGAACCTCTTTTTGTTCATCTTTAACCTGCTGCCCGTGCTGCCACTTGATGGCGGACATGTGGCGGCCGCTTCGTATGAGGGCATCCGCAGACGGGTCAATCGTTTCCGCCACAAAGCCGACCCTGGTCCCATCGATACCGCCAAGCTCCTACCGCTGACCTACGCGATGGCCGGAGTGCTCCTGCTCAGCGGATTGATCGTGATTCTGGCCGACATCATCAAGCCCGTCTCGCTCCAGTTCTAATCTCGCGGGATACTTGGCCCATGACAGTTTCGCTCGGTATGCCAGAGATGCCCGCACCCGTGATTTCGCCACGTCGCCTCACCCGCAAGTTGGTGTTGAAGCACCACTCCAAGCCAGTCGAAGTCGGCGGCGATGCTCCGATCAGCGTGCAGTCGATGGCAACCACTCTGACCGCAGACGTCAACAGCACTCTGCAGCAGATCGCTGAGCTCACTGCCTCTGGATGCCAGATTGTGCGTGTTGCAGTCCCGAGCCAGGACGATGCAGATGCACTTCCAGCAATCGCAAAGAAGTCGGGCATCCCTGTCATCGCCGATATTCATTTCCAGCCCAAGTATGTGTTCGCTGCTATCGAAGCTGGTTGTGCTGCTGTGCGCGTGAACCCCGGCAACATCAAGCAGTTCGATGACAAGGTCAAAGAGATCGCCCAGGCGGCGAAAGATCACGGCACGCCGATTCGCATCGGCGTCAATGCAGGTTCGCTCGATCCGCGACTCTTGAAGAAATATGGCAAGGCAACTCCAGAAGCGCTCGTGGAGAGTGCTCTGTGGGAAGCCAGCCTTTTTGAAGAACATGATTTCCGTGACATCAAAATCTCGGTCAAGCACCACGATCCTGTGGTGATGGTTCGCGCCTACCAAATGCTCTCTGAACAATGTGACTATCCGCTGCACCTTGGGGTCACCGAGGCCGGTCCCGCATTCCAAGGCACCATCAAGTCAGCAGTCGCATTCGGTGCGTTGTTGTCGCAGGGCATCGGCGACACGATCCGTGTGTCACTGTCTGCACCGCCCGTCGAAGAAGTCAAAGTGGGTCTCCAGATTTTGGAGTCGCTCAACTTGCGCCGACGCGGTCTCGAAATCGTTTCCTGCCCATCCTGCGGTCGCGCACAGGTCGACGTCTACAAGTTGGCAAATGAAGTTACTGCTGGTCTTGAAGGTATGGAAGTTCCACTCCGCGTCGCCGTGATGGGATGCGTCGTGAACGGACCAGGCGAAGCTCGCGAAGCGGATCTCGGTGTCGCAAGCGGCAACGGCAAAGGCCAAATTTTCGTGAAGGGTGAGGTCGTCAAGACCGTTCCCGAAGCGCAGATTGTTGAGACCCTGATTGAAGAAGCGATGAAGCTCGCAGAACTTATGGGTGATGCTTCTGGAGAGCCAACCGTCACGGTCGTCTAGAACGACTTTTGTCATGCTCACTGGCTTCAAGCTTCTCCAATCTGACGACCTCGCTGACCTTTTACAGTTCTTGAATAAAGAGCCGGCTCGCAATGTCTTTTTTCGGTCGCGAATTCACGACGGAGTCGACGAACAGTCAGCGCCGCTCTGGGGTTGGTATGAGGATGGCGAATTGCGCAGTGCACTTTACGTCGGTCCAAATCTTGTGCCCGCAGATTTAACCGATGCTGCTGTAGAGGCATTTGCTCATCGACTTCAAGAACAGGGTCGAACATGTGCATCTATTGTCGGTGAACGCCGAGATGTTGAGGCACTGTGGAAATTGCTCAATGGCCATTGGCCGGCTGCACGCCTTATTCGGACTTCTCAGCCGTACATGGTGCTCGAACAAAAACTGCAGCCGACCGCCCCTGACGTTCGCTCGATGACGGCTGCGGATCTCGACTCCTATGTCCGCGCGTCCGCTGCGATGTTTACCTCCGAAGTCGACATTGATCCCTCTTTGCTCTCAGGAATGGGCTATCGCATGCGGGTGCAGGACACAATTCGGCGCGGCCTTGCGTTCGGCGTCACTGACGCTCAAGGGATCACTCGCTTCAAGACAGACGTCGGCTGCGTGACCGATGACTACTGCCAAATCCAAGGTGTCTGGGTGCATCCAGAGTTGCGAGGACTCGGGCTCTCTCGTCAATGGCTCGCTACGGCCATCGCGCTCATTCAGCGCGAGTGGTCACCCAACGTGTGTCTGTATGTCAATGACTTCAACAAGCCAGCGTTGGCGTTGTACCGACGGCTTGGCTTTCAGCCGATTGCTGAGTATCAGACCATTTTCTTCTAGCCTGCGGGTTCGCACCGCGTGCGCGGTTTAGGGTTCTGCCACCTTAAGTACTAGGAGTAACCGTGTTGCGGATGTCGTCGCTCTTCCTGCGAACCTTGCGTGAGGACCCGTCGGATGCCGAAGTCCCGAGCCACAAGCTGTTGGTTCGTGCTGGCATGGTGCGCCGTATCGCGCCAGGCATCTTCTCCTGGTTGCCCTTGGGCTACATCGTGTACCGCAACGTCGAAAAGATT
>JAFMIT010000008.1 GCA_017853815.1 Actinomycetota bacterium | reverse complement strand
CAAACCAGACCCGCGCTTGATGCGACCCGACTCGAGTTGGTTGAGCGCGTGACAGATATGCAGTCGCGCGTCGATGCCGTGGAAACCACGAATGGTCGACTCCGTGCCAAAAATTCTCAGTTGGTCGCTCAAATCCAGCCGATTGACAATCTCCTGGCGGCGCAGGTCCGCGTGGAGTCGGCTTTTGGCGGTTATAAAGCGACCTCGGGACGAGGCATCAAGATTTTTCTTCGAGACCAAGGAGCTAACGCATCAGCCGCCAATGATTTGGTGATTGATGCTGATCTCCAAATTATCGTTAACGGCTTGTGGGCCTCGGGCGCCAAGGCAATTGAAATCAACAACGTTCGCATTACCGGCGGCACAAACATTCGTAACGCAGGTCAAGCAATTTTGATTGATTACATTCCGATTGGTTCGCCTTACACGATCAAAGCAATCGGACCGGTTGGCTTGCGGCATGCGTTTGATTCGTCAGCTGCGGCAGCGTGGGTGAGAGATCTCGTCAAGAACTATCCCATAGATGTCCAGTTCACGGCGCGACGTGCTTTGAAGGTAAAGGCTGGCAGAATGCCCACAGTGGAATACGCAGAGAGGATCGTGCAGTAATGGTTGCCGTTTTTGGCCTCTTCTTCGGCGTTCTGCTGGGCATCGCCTTCCAACCCGATGTGCCTTTGTGGATGCAGCCCTACCTGCCAATCGCGGTCGTCGCGGCCTTGGACGCTGTATTCGGCGCACTCCGCGCCCTGCTCGATGGCATTTTCGATGACAGAGTGTTCTTAGTCAGTTTCGTGAGCAACGTGGTGGTTGCAGCTTTCATTGTGTTTTTAGGTGATCAACTCGGCGTTGGCGCTCAGATGTCAACCGGTGTGGTTGTCGTCCTCGCAGCTCGAATCTTTGCGAACCTTGCAGGTATCCGGCGCCACTTGTTGAAGGCATAGCCATCCGTGATTCCGCACAAACTAACCATTGCCGTTGTAGCTGCAGCTCTCGGCTTTATGACGATTACTGCTATGCGAGGCAGTCAGGATGACGGCTTGTTCGCGAACGCCCGTGAGGCGGATTTGGTTGTTCTGCTCGATAGTTTGACCCAACGGCTTGCCC
This sequence comes from Actinomycetota bacterium, assembly GCA_017853815.1. Lineage (GTDB taxonomy): Bacteria > Actinomycetota > Actinomycetes > S36-B12 > UBA5976 > JAFMIT01. Next base: position 24,904 of record JAFMIT010000008.1, on the reverse strand, counting down.
GATTGCAGTCTGAACAAGCGGACCTGGTGGCTGCGCGTCAGGACATTCTCGCGGGTTCCGATGCGGAGGCACTCGCACGTACCCGTGAACAGCTTGAAGCGATCCAAGTGGTCAATGGCACTATCCCAGTCGAGGGCCCGGGAGTGGTCATCAAGATTCTTGATCCAAGCCGACAGCTCACGTATGACGTCGCGGTCAGTCTTGTCCAGGAGCTGCGAGACGCAGGCGCTGAGGCCATCGAAATCAACGGCATCAGAGTGAACGGTCGGAGCTATTTTGGTAATTCCAAAACCGGCAAGCTCACCGTCAACCGTCGCACCATCAGCTCCCCGATTACCGTGAAGGCGATTGGCGCGAGCAAGACTCTAGGTGTGGCTCTCCAAATCCCTGGTGGGGTAGCGGATACAGTTGCTAGCCTCGGGGCACGCTTCAAGGTCACCGAAGTCGAACGCACCATCATCAGTGCCACCACATCCGTGGCTCAGTAGGAGGAAACATGTCCAATACACCTGCGAATCTCCGCTACACCGCCGAGCACGAGTGGGTCGCGGCGGTCAACGCCACCACCATCCGTTTCGGTATCACAGACTTCGCTCAGGCGGCGCTCGGTGACATTGTGTTCGTCACGCTTCCTGCAATCGGCATGAGCCTCACTGCCGGCGAGGCGTGTGGCGAGGTTGAATCAACCAAGAGTGTTTCTGACATTTTTGCTCCCGTCTCTGGCTCGGTGGTAGCTGTCAACGACTCGGTCGAGACCTCTCCAGAGACGCTGAACTCTGATCCCTATGGCAATGGCTGGATTGCCGACGTCGAAGTTGGGGACTCTGAGGCCGCACTCAGCGACCTTCTTACTGCAGATGGCTACCTGGCTATCACCTCTGCATAATCTCCATTTGTCCTCAAGGCGGTGGTTAGCCTAAAGTTCGACCTCAACCTTCACTTTAGAGTTAGGAATGAGGTGCCATGAACTGCAGAATCTGCGGAAACGAGAGCGAAACCGCTGTCTGTGCGCACTGTGGACATCTCGCTAGCGGGGCGGACGCCACCGGCAAGCTTGCTGCTGACTCTCCTACGTCTGAGCTTTCTGCCGTCACAAACCTTGGTGACCTTACGCCCGGCCATGCCGCTCTGGTGGTTCTGCGCGGACCACAGGCTGGGGAGATCTGGACTCTGGACGCCGACCATATCGATGTTGGTCGGGCAGATGACTGCGGGCTCTTTTTGGACGACATCACCGTAAGTCGTCACCATGCGTTCTTCATTCACGAAAACAGTGTCTGGTTTCTCGAAGATCGGGGGAGCTTGAACGGCTCCTACGTCAATCGACTTCTCATCAACGGTCGAACCGCTCTCAAGAGCGGGGACGAAGTCCAGCTCGGCAAATTCCGTTTCACATTTCATGAGGCCAAGTAATGGGTGCACTCCACAATCATCAACTCCTATCCATTGGCGATGTCCTCAATCTGCTCAAGGGCGAGTTCGCAGATCTGACCATCTCGAAGCTTCGTTACCTCGAATCTGAGGGCCTGGTTGAGCCCCAGCGCACGTCGTCGGGCTACCGAAAGTACAGCCACGCCGATGTCCAGCGTTTGCGTTTTGTGCTGGTGCAGCAGCGGGATCAGTACCTACCTTTGAGAGTCATCAAAGAGCAGTTGGATGCTCTTGATCGTGGCCTCGAACCGGCCGCAGATCCGACTGGGCGTGCTCGGGCGCCGCGGAACTTGGTATCAGTTGATTCGCTCCCACAAGCGGGCGATTTCCGAATTCACTCGCAGCTCCAATTGTCTGTCGAAGAGCTTCTTGAAGCCGCTAATGCAGACGTTGCACAGCTGCAAGATTGTCAGCAGTTCGGTTTGATTTCAGCGGACGCCTCGATTTTCGATGCAGACGATGTGGCAATCCTGAAGTCGGTTGCAGCACTTGCCATTTATGGCATTGAGGCTCGTCACCTACGCCAGTTCAAGATGGCAGCAGATCGTGAACTTGGTCTTATGGCTCAAGTCATGGCTCCGCTGTCTGCGCAAAAGGATCCTGAATTGGCTCAGCAGGCTGATGATGCCGCTCGTGATATCGCCGCGTTGTCAGTTGGTCTCCACGTTGCGCTGGTTCGTGCTGGTATCGCTGAACTTGGTGGCAAGTAGCGTCAGCCTCAAATCTCGCTAGTCTTGTCGCGTGATTGAAGTAGAAGTTCTCGGCATCAGGCTAGAAGAGAGCATGAACTCGCCAATTCTGATGTTGCAGGAACAGTCCGGCCTCCTGCGAGTTCTCGAACTCTGGATTGGGGCAGTTGAAGCGGGTGCGATTGCATTCTCGCTGCAGGACCTCAAGTCTCCTCGACCACTGACTCACGAACTTCTCCTCGACGTGCTACAGGGTGTTGGCGTGGAGCTCGCTTCGGTAGAGGTCACTGAACTTCGCGGTGGTACGTACTTCGCCGAAATCGTCTTGGCAAACGGCACCAGAATTTCGGCGCGACCAAGCGATGCGGTTGCGCTGGCGGTGCATGCCAAAGTGAAAGTCTTCGTCGCCGAAAGCGTCATGGACGAGGCGGGCAAAATAGTCGACGCCGAGTTAGCCGAAGAGGACCAAATCGAGGAATTTCGAGAGTTCCTTGAGAATCTCAATCCTGAGGACTTCACTTCTTAACCGTCAAGTGAAACTTGAGGGTTAGGATCTCGAGGTTGAGGGTTATCGGCGTGTCGTCGCAGATGTCTTTGACCGAACGAAATCTTGGGCATAGTTTCCGCACTGCAAACTTCCCCCAGTTTGGAGCTCCGAATGGACACAACTGCAGTCACACCTGCTGAACACGGATACAAAGGCGCAACCGCCTGTACCGTTGCAGGAATTACCTATCGCCAGCTCGATTACTGGGCGCGTACTGGTCTCGTAGAACCCACCATTCGCCAGGCAACCGGCTCGGGCACCCAGCGGCTTTATAGTTTCCAAGACGTCCTAGTACTAAAAGTTGTTAAGCGTTTGCTCGACACCGGAGTGTCTCTGCAGAACATCCGCACAGCCATCGAACATCTCCGCGCCACAGGCGTCGAGGATTTGGCAGCTGTCACCTTGATGTCCGATGGCGCCTCCATTTACGAATGCCGTAGCGATTCAGAGATCATCGACTTGCTCAAGGGCGGCCAGGGCGTATTCGGTATTGCTTTGAGCACCGTCTGGCAAGAGGTCGAAGGAACTCTCGCTGGACTGCCTATTGATAATGCCCCGGATGCAGATCTGGTCCAGCAAGAAGACGAACTTTCGCTTCGCCGTGCACGGCGTAGTGCCGTTTAGCCTCGCTGCGTCGTAGGCTTCTCCCAGTTCACTTGCGTTAGAAGCGGGAGAGTGCTGACACAGCCAGTGTCGGACGCCGAAGGAGCAACACCCCGGAAACTCTCAGGCAGACGTACCGTTCTAATTGTGAATCTCTGAAAAGTAGTGCGCAGCACTCACCGGCGGTGAAAGAGCTCAGGCTCGAAACTCTCAGGTCGCGATGGCGAATGACAGAGGGGTCCAAAACAAGGAGCCTCTGTGTACACATTTTCTGATCGTCATATCGGACCCAACCAGCGTGATCGCGAAGCGATGCTGAGTTTCGTCGGCTATCCAAGTCTCGCTGCACTCATTGATGCCGCTGCGCCGGCGAGTATTCGCAACCTGAACGAGCTCACGTTGCCTGCTGCGCTGAGCGAATCAGAAGTACTCGCAGAGTTAAAGAGTTTGGCTTCGCAGAATTCGCAACTACGCAACCTGATTGGTCAGGGGTACTACGGCACAATGGTACCGACAGTGATTCTGCGAAACATCATTGAGAATCCAGCGTGGTACACCGCCTACACGCCTTATCAGCCAGAAATCTCACAGGGTCGACTTGAGGCTCTTTTGAATTTTCAGACGATGGTGTGTGAATTGACCGGCCTTGATATCGCTGGCGCTTCGCTCCTCGACGAGCCAACTGCTGTCGCCGAAGCGATGACGCTGATGTTGCGATCAACAAAATCGAAGTCCACGACGGTTCTTGTTGATTCGGACACTCATCCCCAGACTCTCGCAGTCATGCACACTCGCGCGACGCCACTTGGCATCAAGATTCATCAGATTGATTTGTCCGACAAACAATCTTTGGACGCGCTTGCAGGCAGCGATGCTTTTGGCATCATCGTGAGTTACCCAGGTACTTCCGGCGCAATTCGCGACATTCGGCCCGTCATTGACCGAGCCAAAGAAGCTGGCTTGCTCGTTACCGTCGCTACCGATTTGCTTGCGTTGACGCTCGTGGAAGCGCCTGGACATCTCGGTGCAGATATTGCTGTGGGCAGCGCTCAGAGACTCGGCGTTCCCATGGGCTTTGGTGGACCCCACGCAGGCTTCATGAGCGTGAAGCTTGGACTCGAGCGGTCTATGCCTGGCCGTCTCGTCGGCGTATCAGTCGACACCCATGGTGCTCCGGCGTATCGATTGTCGCTCCAAACTCGCGAGCAACACATCCGACGCGAAAAGGCGACAAGCAATATCTGTACGGCACAAGCGTTGCTTGCCATTTGTTCAGCGATGTATGCCTCGTATCACGGCTGGTCTGGATTGGTCAGCATCGCAACAGATATTCGTGATCTTGCCTACGTCATTCGTCAGTCGGTTTTGGCCTCGGGTCTCGCAGTCATCGGAGATGAGCACTTTGACACGGTTACCTTTAAGCCGTCGAGTTCAGTAGATGACACAATGGAAAGGGCCGCGGCAGGCGGATACAACATCCGGCGCTTCAGTGACGAATATGTCTCCATCGCTGTCGACGAAACCGTGACCTTGGATGAAGTGGTCGAGCTTCTTGAAGCCCTCTCTATACCGGTGGTGTTGTCCGATGCTGCAGTGAATTCCGTTCTACCGCGTGCCACAGCAGCGCTCGAGCACCCGGTGTTCACGGAATACCGCAGCGAGACCGAAATGATGCGCTACCTGCGCAGGCTCTCAGACTTTGACTTGGCGTTGGATCGAACCATGATCCCGCTTGGCTCATGCACGATGAAGTTGAATGCGGCGACAGAAATGGCGTCGATCACGTGGCCGGAGTTCGCGAACGCCCATCCATTCGCCCCTGTCGAGCAATCCGCCGGATGGCTAAATCTCATCTCGCAGCTCGAGGCATTCCTTTGTGAAGTGACTGGCTATGACGCGGTGAGCCTGCAGCCAAACGCAGGTTCGCAGGGTGAGTTCGCTGGTTTGTTAGCGGTTGAGGCTTATCACCGCAGCAGGGGAGAGGGTCACCGGAATATCTGTCTTATCCCGAGCAGTGCGCACGGAACGAATGCCGCTTCTGCAGTCATGGCTGGAATGTCTGTGGTGGTAGTGGCATGCGACGAACGCGGAAACGTCGACATGGCCGATTTGACGGCCAAGGTAGAGCAGCATGCAGCAAACCTTGCAGCCATCATGGTTACCTACCCTTCCACCCACGGTGTTTACGAGGAGAGCATTACTCAGCTGTGCGACCTTGTTCATGCCGCAGGCGGACAGGTTTACGTAGATGGCGCGAACATGAACGCGCTTGTCGGTGTCGCTAAACCTGGAAAATTCGGCGCGGATGTTTCTCACCTCAACCTGCACAAGACGTTCTGCATTCCGCACGGAGGTGGCGGACCAGGCGTTGGACCGGTAGCGGTTCGGGCGCACTTGGCGCCATTTTTGCCTGGCGATCCACTGAGCAATGACGGCGGTCCGGTCGGCCCAGTATCAGGTTCGAATTTCGGTTCGGCAGGAATTCTCCCGATTCCGTACGCCTACATTCGCATGATGTCGGCTGAAGGTTTGAAACTGGCGACGGAGACATCGGTACTTGCCGCAAACTACATCGCCCGAAAGATCGGCCATTTCTTCCCTGTCTTGTACAGCAATGAACATGGTCTCGTGGCACACGAGTGCATCATTGATATTCGGGACATCACTAAGCGAACTGGCGTCACAGTGGACGACGTAGCTAAGCGACTCATTGACTTTGGATTCCACGCACCGACGATGTCATTTCCGGTTGCAGGCACTTTGATGATCGAACCAACTGAGTCGGAATCGGTTGCGGAGCTTGACCGATTTATTGCGGCAATGCTCGTCATCGCAGAAGAGATTCAAGCAATCGAAGATGGCCTACAGGACTATGAGACAAGTGCGTTGCACAATGCGCCACACACCGCAGCATCTTTGTTGGCGAGTGATTTGAGTCCTGAAGCACGATTGCAGGCAGCGTTGCCCGGCTCGGTCAACCCACGTTTCAAGTACTGGCCGCCAGTAGGTCGAATCGATGGAGCGTATGGCGATCGAAATTTGACGTGCACCTGCCCACCCATTGAGTCGTTTGCGAACTCGTAAATCTCAGTGGGGTTAGAGGATTTCTTCTCGCCGAGGTGGGTTGCAGCCCTTTCGGCTGCACGTGACCGCCGCAGCTGCGGCAGATTGTGTGAGCATGGCTGTGACCGCCTCGGTGTCGAGAGGGATGTTGGCTGCGTATTCCTCGACGAGCGATCTCAGTAGCCACGCCATAAAAGTGTCACCAGCGCCGACCGTGTCGACGACGTCAACTTTTACTCCTGGTGTTGAGGCGACCACTTTGCCGTCGCAGAACGCGATGGCTCCTTCTGAACCACGCGTCATGACAACGAGTTTCGGTCCAACAGTGGACCATATCTGGGCGGAATCCAGGGCAGCTACGCCTGGGTTTAACCAATCAAGATCTTCGTCAGAAACTTTGACGAAATCTGCAATCGTTAGAAACTCAGAAACCCGCGATCGAACCTGCTGTGCCTCATCGACTGACTTCACGGCCTTGGGGCGAGCGTTTGGATCAAACGTAATGACTGGGGGTGTGGCCGACGCCTTCAACTCTCGTAGTCGCGCAAGCAGCGCAGAACTCCCTGGCTCCAATACGGATGTGAGGCTTCCGATCTGGATCACTTTGTACGCCGAGAGGCCTTGAAGTTCCTCGGATGTCCAGCCCCAGTCGCTTGCACCTTCAAGATGAAATCCGTAGGCGGGCACGCCTTGAGAGTTGAGTTCAATCGTGACAAGGGTGGCGGGAGAATCCACGCGCAGAACTCCAACTCCAGCGACACCGTTTTCGGCCGCGTACGCGACGAGCGCTTCGCCTTCAGCACCGGTCGACATGCGACCCCACCAATCGCATTCGACTCCTGCACGCCGTAACGCCACGGCAGTGTTGAGAGGCGAGCCGCCAATCACATCGCGGGCACCAGAGGACTCGAGGAACCGATCGATGACGCCTTCGCCGATTACTGCAACTTCTGCCACGATTGCTCCTTCTTGGACAGACGAGGCGGAAAGGCTAGCGTTTGCCCCTCACCAACGGGAAAGAGTCTTTGTGGCCGTCACGATTCGAGAAGTTGCTCAAGCCGCTGGCGTCTCCGTCGCTACGGTGTCACGTGCGCTTCACGGCATGAGCGTTATTTCTCAGAAGACTCGCGACCATGTTTCGGCCGTGGCATTGGAGCTTGGGTACGAACTGCCGACTCGGCCTGAACCAGGTATTCGAGACCGGCGCGTTGCCATTGTTCTGCCTTTTCTCGGCCGCTGGTACTTCGCTAAGGCGCTCGAGGCAATCGAACGAATAGTCAGAGAGCACGGTTACGAGGCAGTTGTCTTGAGACCGCTCGATTCAACTGGCCAGCCCATGGCTGTTGCGGATCACCTGGAGCACTTCTCCGTTAAGGGCGTCATCATCATTTCTCAGCCACCGAGTGAGACGGACATCGCAGCGCTTGAGAAACTGCAGCTTCCTACCATCTTGATTGATATCTCCGATAATCGTTTCCCACATGTGGTGATTGATGACGTACAGGTGGGCCTCCTCGCCACGCGCCATCTCATCGCTCAAGGTCATTCCAAGATTGCGTTGTTATCCGGAGATCCGCACGATCCGAAGAACTTCTCAACGCCGAACGATCGGCGCGCTGGGTACCTCCGAGCAATGACTCAGGCAGGTCTTGAGATCCGTCCTGAGTTCCAGATATTCGCTGACTTCACCGCACGCGGCGCGGATGCTGTGGTGACACGGCTCTTAGTCCAAGAGGACATTCCGACCGCTATTTTCGCTGCAAGTGATGAGATGGCCATGGGTGCCATGGGTGCGGCACGACGTTTAGGGCTCAGAGTTCCCGAGGACCTGTCCATTGTTGGCGTAGACGATCACGATTTGGCTGAAACAGTTGGATTGACCACTGTGGCACAGCCCATCGAAACCATGGCCGAAATGGCAGCGTGGCAACTTGTCTCGCAGATGGGCAACGAAGCTAAGCAGCCTTCTCTTCAGAAGCATGAAATGCCCGTGACACTCGTCGTGCGAACATCGACACAGTCCATAGATTCGAAAAGTTCACAATGACACAGGCCCACACGCCAGATCAGGTGTGGTGGAGGCAAGCGAGCTTTTACCAAATTTATCCTCGGTCATTCATGGACTCCAATGATGATGGCGAAGGCGATCTGGCCGGCATCATCGCCAAAGCGGATTACCTTGCTGCACTAGGTATAGACGCCGTTTGGCTCAGTCCGTTCTACCCATCGCCTTTGGCTGATGGTGGTTACGACGTGGCAAATCCTCGCGAAGTTGATCCGCGATTCGGAAATCTCGACGATTTCGATGCACTGATTTCGACCTTGCATTCGAGAGATATCAAGGTCGTCGTCGATGTAGTGCCGAACCATGTTTCCGTGGAGCATGAATGGTTCAAACAAGCAGTGGCGTCACCGACAGGCCATCCATCGCGCGAGCGTTTTCACATTCGTGATGGCAGGGGGGTGGATGGCTCACTACCGCCGAATAACTGGGTAAGTGTCTTCGGTGGAAGTGCTTGGAGCCGACTCGCAGACGGTCAGTGGTTTCTGCATCTTTTCGACAGCAGTCAACCAGATTTGAATTGGACGCATCCAGACGTTGTTGCGGACGGTTTAGAGACGCTGACGTTTTGGCTTGATCGCGGTGTCGATGGATTCAGAGTCGATGTTGCTTTCGGGCTGATGAAAGATATGACATACGCCGATCACCATGATCCACAGGCTCTGATCGATGCGATGCGACTTGATCTGTTTGACCCTGAACGCGACCCATCACTGCCCAATCCTCGCGAAGTGTTGCGCGGGGGACCGTTCTTTGATCGAGATGAAGTCCACGAGATTTACCGGGGTTGGCGCCGGCTGCTCGACACCTATTCTCCCGAGCGAATGTCCGTGGCAGAGGCTTGGGCGTATCCTGCAAGTCGTGCGATGGATTACGCACGGGCTGATGAACTTCATCAGGTGTTCAATTTTGATTTCATGGTCACGCCGTATCGCGCTGATGCAGTTATCAAGAATGCACAAGAAGTTCTGGACAACGTTTCCTTAGTGGGTGCGCCAGCAACGTGGGTGCTTTCGAACCATGACTCAGCGCGTGTGGTTACGCGACTTGGGGGAGGGGCGCGTGGAGCAGCGCGAGCTCGAGTGCTCGCGATGATTGCACACGCTCTGCCAGGCGGCGTCTACATTTTCCAAGGCGAAGAGTTGGGCCTAGAAGACGCTGAAATCCCAGATGCAGACCGCCAGGACCCCATCTGGTTTAGAACCCAAGGCCAAGATCCAGGTCGAGATGGTGCACGTGTTCCGCTGCCATGGGAAGCCGCCGGCGAGCACTATGGCTTTTCGAAGGCTGCAAAATTATGGCTGCCGCAGCCTGGTGACTGGCACGAAGTGTGCGTCGATGTTCAAGAGAATCGCGACGGCTCCTTCCTTTCACTGTATCGAAGCATGCTGACCTTGCGCTCGGAGGTGAATCGTGAATGTTCTGAGAAGGATTTTGCATGGCTCACAGAAGTGGGAGCAGTCGATTCAGAGATTGTCGCCTTTACCCGCGGTGACGCCCTCACGGTTATTGCCAACCTTGGCCGTCAGTCCGTCTCCGTGAAGGACTTGCTTTGGGGAAAACAGGTTTTTTTGATGACTGGCACGTTTGATGGCGAGCATCTCGCGTCTGACAGCTGCATTTGGCTGAGGTAAATGCGACAGTCCGTATCCTTGGGCGCGGATACTTCTTACGGGAAGTGTGAAAGGTTGATAAAGATGTCTTCTCGGCTTGTGCGTGGATTGCCGACACTGGTGTTAGCGCTTGTACTGACTAGCTGCGGATCGGATCCCGAAACCGGGCCGAACCAGATTGAGTTGCCGGCTGGGGACAAATCCATCGAAATTCTCGGCTCCTTCTCTGGTGAGGAGGCGACTCTCTTTGAAGAGTCGTTGGCAGACATCGAGTCGCGCACCGGCGTTGATATCACGTACACAGCAGCGGCCAACTTCAACCAAGAGATCGCCGATCGCATCGCCGCCGGAAACCTTCCTGACATCGCTTTGTACCCAGAACCAAATCTCCTCATGGCGCAGAGCGGTTCAATGGCTGCGCTGGATGACATCGTCAATCTCGACGTTCTCCGTGATTCGCTCGTGCCCGGAATGGATGCACTCGCAGTCAGCACCTCTGGCAAAACCTATGGTCTGCCGATTCGGGCCAACATCAAGTCCGTCGTGTGGTACTCCCTCAAGGCTTTCGCCCAAAAGGGATACTCAGTTCCACGTACAGACGCTGAAGTGACGGCTCTCGTCAAGAAGATTCGCGAAGATGGCGGCACACCATGGTGCCTAGGCGTCGAGTCTGGTAGCGCCACGGGCTGGGTGGCCACAGATTGGATTGAGGACTACGTCCTGCGCATCGGCGGAGCACTCGAATACGGCAAGTGGGCGAGGGGAGAGGTGAGTTTCGATTCTGATCTCTTCCGCCAGGCTGCCTTGAAGTTCAAGAGTGTGTGGGACCCCAACGGCAACGTGGCAGGAGGCGGCAAGGGCGCCGCGGCAAGAAGCTTTGCAAGCGTGGCTAACGGAATGTTTAGTTCCTCTCCAGACTGCTACCTGATGCGCCAAGGATCGTTCTTCACCGGTTTTCTGCCGCCAGACGTGCAGGCAAATATCGACGCGGAAGTTGGAGTGTTCCCACTGCCAACCACCGAAAACGGCACTCAGGGAGTGGTGGGTCGAGCTGAATTGGCCGCCGCGTTCACCAAGGACGCAGATGTCCAGGCTGTTCTGAATCGACTGCTGTCAGATGCGTTTGGCGCAACTTGGGCACGTGCCGGCGGTTGGTTCTCGCCGCACATCACGTTTGATGGCCGGAAGTATCCCAACGAGGTGACTCGCAGCATCGCTGCGATCCTTTACGGCTCCCAAGTATTTGTCTACGACGCTTCAGATCTGATGCCGCTTGAAGTCGGTGGAACGGCTTTCCCACAATCAATGGCGGCTTGGATGGCTGGCGACATTTCTCTCGATGAGGCAATCACCCAAATCCAGGCTACGTGGCCCGTCGCTCCCTGAGAAGGAGAGGAGATCCACAATGGTGTGGTTCAGAAACCGGTCGTCCCTGACTGAGATTTTTATAAAGTGTCATAATCCATCTTATCGGCGATGCAGCGGGAAGGATTTGTGAGGGAATATGCGCTATCTCGGTCTTCACTCGCCAATCGCAATCGCTCACCGTGGTGGTGGCCAGGAGAATCTAGAGAACTCCCGAAGTGCGTTTGAGCATGCTGTGAAGCTTGGTTTCCCGGTCATCGAAACTGATGTGCATGCATCGTCAGACGGTGTCCTGGTGGTCGTCCACGATCCACAGCTCACTCGGACCACCGATTACCAATACGAAGTCAGCCAGCATCCATGGTCGGTGCTGTCGCAGGTGCGTCTGCGAAACGGTGATTCGCTGATGAGGCTTGAAGAACTCCTTGAGATTGTCGGTGACCGGGTTCGACTCAATATCGACCCTAAGTCTGACGCAGCCGTTGATCCGCTTGTCGACTTTCTGCGCGACCGGCCACAATTGCAGGAGCGTGTTTGTCTGGGTTCCTTTGAGACTACGAGGCTCAAGCGCCTCCGGGTCGAGTTGCCTCACGTCGCCACCTCCTTGGGCGGTTCAGAGATTCGCTCACTTGTCATTGCCTCACGTACCCGAATCAAATGGCCACGACGCTCGACGGCCATTGCGGCTCAGGTTCCAGAATCTGCCTCAGGAATTCGAATTGTTTCCCGCCAGTTTGTCGACTATGTACACGACATGGGCATGGATGTTCATGTCTGGACGATTAATGCGGTGGAAGATATGCACAGGTTGTACGACATGGGCGTTGATGGCGTCATGACGGATCGGCCGTCAGTTCTTCGAGAGGTGCTCGAAGCGCGGGGACAGTGGAGGGACGCCACATGATCTTCAAGACAGATTCTCGCTCGCAGCGGGCTTGGTACTTCTACGACTGGGCCAACAGCGCCTACGTCACCACCGTCACAACTGTGCTCTTCGGCCCTTATCTAACGAGTGTGGCCCAGAAATCAGCCGGCTGTGTAGACGATGTTTGCAGCACAAATTTAGATGTCCTCGGACTGTCAGTGGCTCCAGGTTCGTTGTTCTTCTACCTGATCACCTTCACAACGCTGATTTCAGCTTTCCTACTCCCCCTTGTTGGCGCCTATGCGGACCTCCGACATGACAAGCAAAAGCTCATGGCCCGGTTTGCCTGGATCGGCGCACTTGCGGCCAGTCTGATGTTCTTCGTCAGCGGCACGAATTGGCAGCTGGGTTCAGTGTTGTTGATTGTTGGAAATCTTGCGCTCGGTGGATCACTCGTCGTGTACGACGCGATTCTTTGTGACATTGCAGCTCCCGATGAACGCGACAGAGTCTCGAGTCGCGGCTGGGCGTTCGGTTATGTCGGTGGTGGACTGCTACTGATCGTGAATCTCGGGATGTATCTCGGTGCTCCTGCAGATTTCACCGAACTTGCGATTCGAATCAGCCTCTTGAGCGCTGGTCTGTGGTGGGGTCTGTGGACGCTTATCCCCTACCGTGGCATTGCCAACACCGCGGAGAAACCACATTCTGAGATTGAGTTCGGCAAGCTTGTTCAGGGTTCTTTCGGACAACTCGCCCGCACCTTGCGTGAACTGGCGCAGTATCCACAAACGAGAATGTTCTTGTTGGCGTACTTGTTCTTTAATGACGGCGTACAGACAGTTATTGCCTCCGCCAGCGTCTACGGTTCGGAAGAGCTCAAACTTGGGCAGACTGCAATGGTTGGTGCAATCGTCATCGTCCAAATTGTTGCAATTTTCGGTGCACTGTTCACCGGCCGCCTCGCAGCAAAGATTGGTGCTTACCGCACTGTGTTGAACAGTCTGATTGTCTGGACGGTTGTCATCGTTGCTGGCTACTTTGTCCCAAGCGGCAAAGCGACGTTCTTCTACCTGCTCGCTGCGGCCATTGGTTTTATTTTGGGCGGAACTCAGGCCCTCTCGCGAAGCCTCTTCAGTCAACTTGTTCCACGTGATCGAGAAGCCGAATACTTCGCGCTGTATCAAGCTTGCGAACGTGGCACGTCGTGGCTTGGAACGCTGGCGTTTGGGTTGGTTTATCAGCTGTCTGGTTCTTATCGACCAGCCATTTTGGTGTTGATTGTGTTCTTCCTCGTTGGAGGATTGCTACTACGCAAAGTTGATGTGCGCACAGGCATTGCCGATGCCGGCAACGCTCAGCCCGCAGTCGCCTAAGGAATCCGCTTCCTCATCACACGAAGGGTTTGCGCAGCAGGCGATATTTCAGCGCCCAGACTGTGACACTCAGCATGGCTTCGATGACAATGGCCCGGCTCATTTTGCTGACGCCAGCCACTCGCTCCACGAATTCGATGGGGACTTCGACAATCCTCAACCCAGCTCGATGAGCGCGATAGGTGTTGTCTACCTGGAAGATGTAGCCCTGAGCAGTGCCTGCCAGCATTCCAATCTTTTGAACTGCGTCGCTTCGAAACGCTCGATAGCCCCCGGTTGCGTCCTGGGTGTTGATCCCTAGACATAGCCTGGTGTAAAGGTTTCCGCCGAGCGAAAGAATTTTTCGAGACAGTGGCCAGTTGACGACGGAGCCGCCAGGAACCCATCGGCTTCCGATGACGAGATCTGCAGGCGAGGACTCCAGCGCAGAGAGGAGCAACGGCAATTGTTCTGGCTGATGAGAGCCGTCTGCATCCATCTCGACAAGCACTTCATAGCCGCGATCGATACCCCAACCAAAGCCCGCTCGATACGCAGCACCCAGTCCACCTTTTCCGGGCCGGTGCAGCACATGCACACGAGAGTCTGTCTGTGCCCAGGCGTCTGCGGCAGCGCCGGTTCCGTCAGGAGAATTGTCGTCGACAACGAGAACGTGAACTTCAGGAGTGCTTGAGTGAATGCGCGTCAGCATCATGTCGAGATTCGTACGTTCATTGAACGTGGGCATGACTACCAGCGTTTTCATGCTTGATGAACTTTCGAAGCGGATCGGCTACGGAGCTTTGTTAACACGATGAGCGCGATAGCCATGACCAAGAAACCATACTTCCAGAAGGGATAGCTAATCATCGCGAAAGTCTGGCCGGTAACGGTTCCGAGACGAGCAGAGATTGCTCCAACCTCCGACTGCGAAATCGACGAGTCAATCTGACCACGGGAATCGATAATGGCTGAGATTCCACTCGTGCTAGACACCAGGACAGGTCTGCTGGTTTCTGCAGCTCGCATTCTTGCGGCGAGAAGTTGCTGTTCGGATTGCCCACGGAATTGATAGGTCGCATTGTTGGTGTGGATGACCCACGCCGATGCATTGTCATCGTCGGTGAGTGCCAATCCAGAATCTGCCACCTCGAAGCAAATCAAAATTCCAAGATGAAAATTGCCAAGATCGAGAGAACCGTGAGTGGTGCCCGGGCTAAAGTCCCGCGGCATAAGTGCGGCTCTATCAGTCCACGATGTTACAAATTCTCTGAACGGCAGAAATTCACCGAACGGCACAATCTTTCGCTTAACGTACTTCTCTGAGTATCCAGCGCGACTCCACAGCAAGCTGATGTTGTGAAGGGTGTCATCTGGTTGAGCGACAACCGCCCCGAGCAGAATCGGTGGCTCAATCTCGCCAATCAGCGCGTTCAGCATTTCCGCAGAAACGACATCAGCCATCGGATTCACATCGGCCGCGTTTTCTGGCCAGATCACTAGATCGGCATCGTTAACCTGTTGGGTGGCAGCTCTTGTGGCGTCAATGTGATGTTTCAGGACGGATCTGACGTCTCCGAAGGTTCCTAGTCCAAAGTGATCCACTCCCCCTTGGACAACGACGAATTTCTTCGTGGCCGATTCATCGCGGACCAGCGTGCCATCTAGCGGTACGTAAGCGACAGCGAGCAAGCTGAGAACTGCAAGACCCATCGAAGGCGTGCGAACCAAGTGCGGAGCTTTTGCGGCATCCACCGCGGTGCAACTCACCGCCATGGCAAGCCAGGTGATCGGAATCTGTCCCAGGTTGGGTGCTAGCCCTTCGAAGGGCGTCAGGGGCGCGATGACGCCGAATTGGGCCCAGCCAAAGCCTCCCCAAGGGTACAAATCTCGGAGCAGCTCAAACGCAGTCCACACTGTCGCGAAAGCGAGTCCGGGAAACCGAAACTTCTGCATGCTCGGCAGCCATCCGAAGGCGAGGCACCACCAGAACGAACACAGCGCCACCACCAGTAGCCACGCATCGGAACCGACGACGTCCATCCAACGAAGCAGCGGCCCAAAGTAGCCAATCGCACCAGCTAGGCCGATCAGCCAACTCGCTCTAGGACGAAGCCCGGTAGCGCACGAATAAATGCAGGCAATGCCGATCATCAGCAAGGGCCAAGGGGCTTCCCGCGGTGGCATGGCGAGCGATGCCACAAATCCAGAGAGAAGTGCGACGCCGAAGCGAAAGAGCAGACGCATATCTAAACCAGCGAGCCGATGGTGTGTCGCAACATAGGCATACCGTACTTCCACACTTGCAAGGCCTGAGGAAGTCCCTCGTGAAGGTTTGGTAGCGCAGTGAATCCGCTGCGCGGATCCAGCGACCATTTCATGGTCTGCTCAGCCTGAGAGACGCCGCCGTGGTTCTCCTCGAAAACAGGAACCTGCCACAACGCAAAAGAGGCAACATTGCCCACCTCAATGAGTCCAACGTCGTTGAGTCCGCGATGCCGCCAAAAGGACCTGGTGTGATTTGCGAAGGCGAGCCGAAGACTCTGGGAGTGTTCGGGCTGATGAGTGTTGGTCGCCGCCACAATGGAAAGCCACGGATTCGAACTCGTGACAGGGGCATCGGAACCAAACAAGACCGGCGCTCCAGCTTGTGCCATCGCTGCGAAGTTGTTCATTGTTGTGCGCCGATTTCCGATGCGCTGGTCGTACATACCCTCATGTCCTGACCACAGCGCGTCAAACTGTGGCTGGACACTTAAACCGATGTTTAGGCTGCTCGCGGTTGCGAACTGAGGAAGTGTCGTCATCTCGGCATGTTCTACTCGGTGACTCAATCGCCGAAGGGCATCGGCGCCATGACGCGTGGCGCATCCGATGAAACCTTGAAAAACACTCTCAATCGCGAGGTCACCAATCGCGTGAAAACCGGTTGGCATCTGGAACGACATCGCTAGTTCGATGTGGTGAGCCACGTCTTCAGCAGAAATGTATTGAACGCCGTGGCCACCCCCGATGTACTCCTCAGTGATACATGCCGTCTTTGATCCGAGTGAGCCGTCTACGAACAGGTCTCCCCCGCACCCAACCGCACCCAACCGTTGAGCGGTTTCGTAGCCGAAAAGCTCGCCCCACCAGACAAAGACCTCTGGAAAAACTTTCTCGTCCCCGAGGTCGCGCACAGCAAGAGCATCGTGTTCGCTCGAGACTATCGGACCAGCCATTTCGTCAACCGCCACAATTCCCTGCCTAGCGAACTCGCTGAGGGCGGTTCGACGCGCTAGATCTCTGTCCGCATCGGTGAGCAAAGCAAACGCTGTCTTGCGAGCAAGCGCGTGCGCATCCTGAGTAACTCTTCCAGTGCCATCCCAACCAGCGAGTGTCGTGATCTCGGGGCATCGAGCGATCAAAGCGTTGTTGATTACCGCGGAATGGACGTCAACTCGAGACAAATATGCGGGGATGCTGATCTCAAGATCGTTTGAGTTTGGTTGCCGTGACCAAGGACTGTCGTCCCAACCATGCCCAATCACCACCGAGGCATCTGACTCCAAAAACGCAAGGAGCTTGGCTGACATTTCGTCTGCAGAACTACAGTTTTTGAGGTTAAGGCCAGTCAGTTCAAGCCCCGTGTTAGTCACGTGAACGTGGGCGTCGGCGAACGCAGGAGCGAGCCAGTTTCCTTGGCAATCAATCCGCACAACGTCGCCGAATTGATCTAGTTGATCACCATTCCCTACCCACGCAATCCGCCCGTCCACCACAAGAAGCGAATTCGGGGTGGGCAGCATTTTTGTGTAAATGCGTGCGTTGGTCAGTAGAAATGTGGTGCTGGAATCTTTGCGATTCATGATTGATGGTTAATCAATGACAATGAGGTCGCGAGGCCGATTGTTGAGCACGATGGCACCGTCCTCGCCGCACACCACGATGTCCTCAATCCGAGCGCCTGCTTTGCCCTCACGATAAAAACCTGGCTCAATGCTGAACGCAAATCCTGTTTCCATCACCGTGGTATTTCCGGTGACGAGGTAGGGGTCCTCGTGTGTTTCCAGGCCAATCCCATGACCGATGCGATGGATGAAGAGATCGCCAAGCCCAGCCTCGGTCAAGATATCGCGCGCGACAGCGTCGACAGATTCACAGGTGACGCCTGGTCGGACGTGTGCCGTGGCTGCCACTTGAGCGCGATGCAATGTCTCGAAGTCGCGCAGATAGTCGTCGTCAGGTTCCCCGATGAAATAGGTGCGAGTCGAATCTGAACAGTATCCATCTGGCATGGAACCGCCGATGTCGACGACTACGGCATCACCTGGTTGGATAACCCGAGCGGATACTTCGTGATGCGGTGATGCGGAGTTGGGGCCACTACCAACGATGATGAAATCTGCCGTCACATGACCCTCAGCAAGAATTGCTTTACCGATATCGTGTCCAACTTCTTCTTCGGTGCGACCAGCCGCTAACCATTCGGGCACTCTGGCGTGAACTCTGTCGATGGCCTCACCGGCAAGGCGCAGTGATTGGATTTCGCCTGCGCTCTTGCGCATTCGCAGTGCCGAAATCAGTGGCACTGCGGAGAGTGTCGCCGTTGCGGTGAATTCGGCCTGAATTCTCAAAAGTTTGTCCGCCCACATTCGACCATCGACGCTGAGTGTTGAGAGATCTCCGAGATGTCGGTGCAGCAACTCGTATGGGCTCTCTGTCTCAGTCCAAGTCTGAACGTCGAGACCAAGGCTGCCAATCGGGCTGGCTAAGGCGGCGCTCTTTTCGAGAAATGGCGAAAGCACATACGGATCTTGGTCCCTGCGCACCACCAGCGCGGTGAGACGCTCAAGCGGTACAGCGTCGTAGCCGACTAGGTAACGAAGATCTGGTCCCGGACTGATGATCGCGCATTCGACGTCGCGTGCGCGAAGTTCGTTTTGAAGCCGATTAAGACGGTCTGCGTATTCTCCATTGATCACGTGCCAACCGTAGTCGTTTGTGCTGAATAATCGGGCTATGTCAGTCATGCTTGTCGATATCGCCACGGTCTACTACCGCGCCTACTTTTCTCTACCTGATTCCATGAAAGCCCCCGATGGCAGGCAGATCAATGCGGTGAGAGGGACGATGGACGCACTTCTGCTGTTTGTTGATCAGTATCAGCCTCAACACCTTGTCACGGCGTGGGATTTAGCGTGGCGTCCTGATTGGCGCGTGGAGCTAGTGGACAGCTACAAGACCGCACGCGTGGCGGCTGAAGACGAGGAACAAATGCCCGACACTCTGTCTGAACAAGTTGATCTTGTGAGGACCGCGTTGGAGGAGCTCGGAGTCCCCTGTGTGGGAGTCGAAGACTACGAAGCTGACGATGTGATTGCGCAGTACTCCCGGACCTCTCAAGACCGCACCTACGTTGTCTCAGGCGATCGAGACTTGTTTCAGTTGGTTGACGATGAGCGCAATGTCGAGGTTCCCTACCTGGGCACAGGTGTGGCCAAGCACACTCGGGTCAACGGCGAGTACATCAGCGAGCGCTTCGGGATTCATCATTCCCAATATGGGGAATTCAGTGTGCTGAGGGGCGATGCTTCTGATGGCTTGCCTGGCGTCAAAGGTGTGGGTGAGAAGACCGCGGCGGCCCTGCTCAGCACCTTCGGCAGTATTGAGAACATTTTGGAGGCGGCCGAAGCCGGTCACAGCGCCATCAAACCAAGAATTGCTGGTCTCCTACTCGACCATGCCGACTATCTCGATCGTGCGCGAAAAATCGTCTTGTTGAACCGCGAAATTTCAGTTCCTGCATTGGATTCAAACTGGAAGTCCCCCTCCCCTAGCCCAACCCTTGTCGAACTCGGAATGAGTAGATACGAGGCTGGGTGGCACGGCGTGCTTGAGTACTAATCTTCGAGCTCAGCAGCCGAAACAATTCCGCGACGAACGAGATCGACGGCTTCATGCGCGGTTGGACTGACCGCGTCACCTCCAACTGCCGCCAGTTGCTCCAACACGTCTATGAGTCGACGCGTAGTTCGAACAAAATCGCCTGCAGATAGGTCTGTGTCGTGCAAAACTCCAGTGAGTCGACCACCGTTTGCCCACCGATAGATGCACCACGCAAAGCCAGCATCGGGTTTTCGCACTGTTGACAGCTTGTGCTTTGCCTCAAGCGCGGAAATCTCACCCCAGAGACTAAAGAGCGAGCGAATCGCGTCTTCGGCAGGTCCATGAGGCAGTTTGACGCCATCACCATGATCGTCACGCCGAGCTTCATAGACCAAGGTGCTGACTACCGCCGCGAGTTCTGCAGCTTCTAGACCGTCGAATATTCCTCTACGAAGGCCCTCAGATATCAGCAATTCGGATTCGGAGTGAATTCTCTTTAGAGTGGTTCCTACCTCTGTCACCTGAAGGTCTTGAGCGTTGCCTTCAACATAACCGAGCTCCGAAAGCACCGCGCATACACGCTCAAAGTCACGTGCAATGACATTGACTCTGTGATCGACTTGCTTTTGGACACCGTCAAGGTCCTTTGCGGCTTTGAAGTACCTCTCAGACCACCGCGCGTGCGCTTCACGATCATTACAGCCATGACATGCATGGCTTCGCATCTCAGCTCTCAATTGGCTAATTTCATCTTCAACCGATTGAGATCGAGAGATCTTTTGCCGTTTTTGCGGAGCAGCACTAAACGCGCGATTGCGTAACTGATTTGCGAGGTCATTTTTGCTCCGTGACGAGCGGGCATCGAAGTTCTGAGGAATTTTCAAGCGGTCGATCGGCAGAACCGTTCCTTCGAAATCGTTAACACTCAATCTTCGGACTTCCCGGTTAAGCGTCAGAACCAGCGGCCTTGGGTCGCCCGCATAATCCAAGCCAGGATCGAGGACTACAGCGGGTCCTGATCGGCGGCCGAGGGTGATGAGGATGATGTCACCGCGGACAAGCTCTTCTATGCTTGAGGCGGTCTCTTGTCGCAATTGAACTCTGCCCATACGAGCGGCCAGTTTCTCGGTATCCGCAATCTTTTGACGCAGTTGAGCATATTCAAAGAAGTCGCCGAGATGGCACTCCATCGCCTCGCGATATCCCTGCATGCCTTCTTCAAGTTTGCGGACTTGTTGTGTTAGTCCACTGACGCCACGGTCAGCTTGGAACTGTGCAAACGATGCGCCCAAAAGGCCGACGGTTCGCTCGTAACCCATGCTTGAAAGCACGTTGACGGCCATCGTGTAACCAGGTCTGAAGGAGGACTTCAATGGATATGTTCGAGTGCTCGCCAACCCTGCAAGACTCACAGGATCGAGGTCCTTTTGCCACAAGACGATGGCGTTGCCTTCGTCATCAATCCCTCTACGGCCAGCGCGTCCAGTGAGTTGAGTGAACTCGCCGGGCGTCAGGTCTACGTGGGTATCACCGTTCCACTTTGAAAGCTTCTCAATGACCACGGATTTTGCCGGCATGTTGATACCCAGCGCGAGCGTTTCCGTCGCGAAAACCACTTTGATGAGACCCTGCTGAAACAGCGTTTCAACTATCTCTTTAAAACGCGGGATAAGACCGGCGTGGTGGGCAGCCACTCCACGTTCAAGAGCATGGTGCCAGGCAGGAAAGTCCAATGCGGCAAGGTCTTCGGCCGGCAGGTCCATCACACCAACATCCACAATTTCGTTGATGACTCTACGTTCATCCTCGCTGGTGAGGTTGAGCCCCACCCGCATGCACTCTTCGACCGCTTGATCGCAACCTTTTCGGCTAAACACAAAAAAGATTGAAGGCAAAAGTGAAGCGCGCTGAAGCTGTCTGATGAGATCATCACGTCGAGGCGTGTGGCGCGAGAAACCTCGTGAACCGCGTCCACGCGTATTCCTGCCACCTTTGTCGAGTCTCTGCTCATCTCGTTGAAGTCGAATCAGTTCTGGATTGAGCTTGCGTCCATCTTCGTCGACGAACAGGTCGTGCAACCGCGAGTCGGCCGCAACCAATTGCCAGAGCGGCACGGGGCGATGCTCCTCCACGATCACGGCGGTATCGCCGCGAACGTCCGTCAACCATGCGCCGAACTCTTCAGCATTGCTCACAGTCGCACTGAGTGCAGTGACCAGCACCGATTCGGGCAGATGAAGGATTACTTCCTCCCAGACAGCTCCACGGGAGCGATCTGCTAGGTAGTGAACTTCATCCATCACGACATGGAGCAGACCTTCGAGAGTGTGAGACTTCACGTAAAGCATGTTGCGAAGTACTTCGGTCGTCATGACGATGATGCTGGCCTCAGAGTTGATGCTGACGTCACCGGTCAACAGTCCAACTTCTGCTGCTCCGTACGCCTCGACCAGTTCGTTGAATTTCTGGTTCGAAAGAGCCTTGATGGGCGTTGTATAAAACGCCTTTCCGCGTTGGTGACGCGCGAGATGAATCGCAAACTCGCCGACGACCGTCTTGCCTGCTCCCGTAGGTGCCGCGACCAACACGCCGCGACCAGACTCCAATGCCTTGCAGGCATCAAGTTGAAATGCGTCTAGGTCAAACTCTTTAGCTGCACGGAAAGCCGCGAGAACAGTCTTACTTTCTTGGTGACGAAGCCGAGACGCCTCATAACGCTCAGCATGGCTCGTCATCCCAGTCTCACTCCGTAAATCTCTACCGCACCTGGCACGCAGGTGACGTTCATCGAGTGCTCACCGATGAATTCGCCATCTCCCCAGATTTGTTCGCCTGGCGCATTGATCCACAACTCGCGTGCGCGCAGAGTATCGACTTTCGGGTGGTGGACATGCGTGCCCTTGAACACTTTGGGAAAAACGGTGAGCAAAGTGCCCACAGACATGGAATTGACGATGCAGAGGTCCATCTCTCCATCATTCACTTTGGCTGAGGGACAGACCATCATGCCTCCGCCGAACATTGAGCCGTTGCCCATTGCGACCAACATGGCAGAAAAATCTTTGCGTTCACCATCGATAACGGCCTCGTATTTGATGGGTTCAAACTTAGCGAGCGTTACGAGCATTCCAGCGATATATCGGAAGGTTCCTTTGAGGTAGGTCATACGTGCAGAACGGGTGCTGACCCGAGAATCAAACCCGAACGAAATCACCGCAAGTACAAGCCGTTCATGGCCAGTACCTGTTGTCACCGCCAAACCGTCCACGGGCGACTTGTCGCCAGCCTTCCATGACTCCACAAAGTGATCCACTGCCCGCTGTGTTGCCTCGTAGTTTCGACCATGAGGCAATCCGCATGCTCGGGCTACATCGTCTCCGGAGCCAGAAGCAATGATGCCAAGTGGAAGACTGTGCCGTCGAGCTACTTGTGCAGCAGTGTGCACTGACCCATCTCCCCCAACCGAAACGACGGCGGAGAATTCGTGAGCTCTCGCGCTTACGTTCGCGATAGCTTCTGCCGCAGAATTCCCCGTGACATGCTCGTACGGGATGTCGTTCTTCTCGAATTGTTCGAAGACATAGTCGGCCAGACGCTGAGTTCGACCGACGCCAGCCTTCATATTCATCATGAGAGCGATGGTCATGTATTCCCCTAAGCGGTGAGGTCGAGATTTTCGTCTGAATCGGCGGATCTCCGTCTGCGCCAATCATTCACGGCTGCTATCGCCCATGCAAGCACCATCAGCGCCAGAATTGGGGTCGCCACCAAAGTCATCGTGAGTGGGTCACCTGTAGGCGTGGCAATCGCTGCGAAAAGAAGTACCACCATGGTGACAATGCGCCACCAACCGCGAATAGTTCGTGCGCTCAAAAGATCTGCAAAGTTCATCAACACGAAGAACAGCGGACTGAGAAAACCGACGGCAAAAACGAGAATCATGCGGAACACGAATTCGAAATACTTGTCGACGGCGATGAGGTTGGTGACGTCTTCGGGTGTGAAACCAATCAGAAGTTGAAGACTTACGGGAAGACTCCAGTAGGCCGTAGCAGCGCCTAAGAAAGCTAACGGAGTTGATGTAAATATGAAGAAGTAGGCCCAACGTCTCTCGTGTCGATGGAGTCCTGGTGTAACAAATCGCCAAATGTTGAAGAGCCATACGGGCGAAGTGGCGACGAGAGCAGCAACCAGACTGACTTGTATCTGAAGGGTGAACGGATCGGTGATGTTCGAGACTTGGAGCTTGACGGTATCTGAGAGAACTGAGTCGAGCGGGCGCTTGAGGAACGCGAAGATATCTGCGTAGTACATCCAGGCAGGTACAAATCCGACAACAATCACGAGGACCGATAGGACTAGACGTTTTCGTAACTCCCGCAGATGTTCTACAAGAGGCATTGCTCCATCTGGCGCCGTCGCCATGAAGCTACTTCTCAGACGGCTTCTCATCGTCGTCTGCGGCCTTCTTGAGCTCAGACTTGAAGATATTCAGCGACTTGCCGAGACCCTTTGCGAGATCAGGAAGACGTTTTCCACCAAAAAGGAGCAAGAGAACTACCAAGATGATGATGAGTTCTGGACCGCCGAGGTTAGGCATAGTCATCCTTCCGTTGAGCTAAGGCGTCTAGCCTACTTGTAGGCGGCTAGCGCCTGTTCCAATTGAACTTGCACGGCTTGAACCATCGAGGCGGGGGCCAGAACCTTTATCGCTCCGCCTGCCGCCTGACAGACACGGGCGAGCCACTGAGGCTCAGCGACGCGAATGGTCGCATGCGCACCTTGGTTCGTGATTTCGGCAATGCTGGCACCGGCAAAGCGCTCCAGCAGTTCCAGCCGGTCCTGAGAGACGAGGATCTGGACCTCGACCGTCGACATTTCAGCGAACGGCGCCACCGGGAGCTGAGACTCAGTGTCGGCGAGTCTGACTTCGTTCATTCGTTCTACGCGGAAGCTGCGCCAACCGCCTGATGCGTGATCCCATGCCTGCAAGATAGGTGCCGCCGCGGCTGAAATCACTCGGAGAGGTGAAACAGTTCGCAGCGTTCGATCGTCACGACTGACGTTGTCGTACTCAAAGGACAGTTGTCGATTCGCTTCAATGGCAGAGCCAATGAGGTCTAACACAGGGTCTAAAGCGTCGTCTTCAACCACCTGGATTGCGGGTGTTACAGGCAGAGTTGACTGAAGTTTTTGGCGCAAACTTTCAATATCCGCGGCCGAAAAGTCGTGACGAGTGTCAGCAAGCTGTTCTAACAACTCCAGTCCGATGAGCAGACAAGCAGTTTCCATGCCATCAAATCGGAATGCTCGATCAATGCCAAGGTTGTCGCGTACGTAGATGTTGCCGTCATGCCAGCTCAACTCAAATTGCTGCATGGCATAAGGACCAGTTCCCACGAGTGTTAGCAGTGTGAGATCCTCCGTGAGTTCCTTCGCGCTA
>JAFMIT010000087.1 GCA_017853815.1 Actinomycetota bacterium | reverse complement strand
ATTTGTTGCTCTTGCAGTGTGGCCGATATTTGGCTGGCGCCGCCGTCCAGTGACACGCATCGTGAGCCTCTTGCCGATGCTCGCGGGCGCACTCGTGATGGGTGCCCTGTGCATTTGGTTCTTGCTTGTGTGGAGTGACACTGGTGGCACTACAGGTTTGATCGAGAGATTTGCTGTTGCTGCTGAAGCCATCTTCCCTGCCGTAGTTGCCTGGGGTCTTCTGATCGGCGAGCGCCGTCGACGCCGCTTCAACTTTCGCTAGCAAGTGCTGATTACGCTCTCACCATGAGTGAATACCTCGAACTTCGCAATGCTCTCGAAACTCACGTCCAGCAGTACGACGAGGTGCTCGCACTCGTCTGGGCAGGGTCGGCCGCGGATACCAAGCGGATTGATGCTTGGTCGGATCATGACTTCTTCTTGATTGTTGATGACGGACATGCTGAACGATTCAGAAGTGATCTGTTTTGGTTGCCAATGCGCGAATCAATTGCTTGGGAGGTCCGTGAAACAGACCATGGCTACAAAGTGGTCTACCGCAATGGTCAAGTGCTCGAGTTCGCAGTTTTTGATCAGATGGAATTAGCTGCGGCACGGGTGAACCATTTCGCGCTTGCTTTTGATAAGGCTGCAGTCGAAAAGGTGGTGCGCGGCGTCTTCACACCTAACCCGCCGTCGCGTTACACGCCTCAAGCGAATCTGGAGATCTTCTTCACTCTGCTGATCATCGGGGTCGGTCGGTTTCGTCGCGGCGAAGTACTTAGCGCCGGGCAATTCGTGCGCGTGTACGCGGTTGATCATCTACTGCAGGCAATTAAGAAGACGCATGAATCCTCAAAAGTGGAAGCGCGTGATGGTCTCGATGTTTATCGCCGCGTAGAGCAGGAATTCCCCGAACTTGGCACTCAGATAGGTGAAGCCATTGCACAGGACGCAGAGTCCGCAGCGCGGGCGTTGCTAGGGATTGCGGTTCAAGAGTTCGCAGAGAGCATCGACGTCGTGCGTGTGGGGGAAAGCATCGTCAAGGAAGTCTTCGACTGGAGTTAGCGGCCAGCCCACTCTTTGCGTACGTGGCCGAGATGTTCGCGCATGATGTGTTCCACTCGGGCGGCATCAGTTCCTGCGAGAGCTTCGATGAGATCGTGATGCTCGTCCGCGGATGCGGAAAGCAAGCCGCTGCTCGCGAGAGCGGTGAGCCCGAGCAAGCGCGATTGCGCACGCAGAGTCAAGACGATGTCGGTCAGCGTCGGATTGCCAACAAATTCCAACATCCTGCGATGAAGCGTGCGGTCACGACTGACGTATTCGACGATGTCGCCTGAACGGGCGCTTTCAAGAACCGCATCAGCCAATTCACGAAGTTCGGCAAGTTGTGTCGCCGTGAGCGTGCCAGTCAGCGATGCGATGGCAGGAGGCTCAAGCAGAAGGCGGACGTTCGTAATGTCATCGAGCTCCGTGTCCGATGGCTCGCGCAGTCTGAAGCCCTTGTTCTTTACTGGTTCGACGAGGCCTTCTTTTGCCAGATCCAACATGGCTTCACGAACCGGCGTAATTGACACACCAAATTTTTCGGCGAGCATGGGCACCGAGTACACAACTCCGAGATCCATCTCGCCCGAGACCACTGACGCACGCAGAGAGTCTGCGATGCGTTCTCTCAGCGATACTGCAGGTGCGATTTCAAACATCATGGGATTACTTGCTTGGTGAGTACGTCACGGTGTGAGTGGAGGAGTAAAAGTCGAGCGCTGCGAGTCCTTGTTCACGCATACCAATCGACGATTCACGTTCGCCGCCGAATGGTGCGTAGAAGTCGACCCCAGTCGTGCCTGCATTCACTTTGATCATGCCAGTGTGGACGGACTCGACGATTTTCATGATGACATCGTGTTGAGTTCCGTGGATCGACGTAGCCAGTCCGTACTTGACTGATTCGGCAAGCTCGATTGCGTGTTCCAGGCTGGTGGCCTCGTGAACAGTCAGCAATGGACCGAAGACTTCATCGCAGGACAGCGGATGATCAGCCGGAACGCCTCGGAGAACGGTCGGCTGGACGTATAAGCCGTCGATGACATCGCCGCCGGTGAGCACCTCGGCACCGATGGCCTTCGCCGATTCGAGTGCCGAGCGGAACTTCATCAATGATGTTTCGTTGATGAGTGGGCCGACGGTATTGCCAGCAGTCGCAGGGTCGCCAGTCTTCAGACTATCGATGGCGTTGACGAGTGCACTCAAGAACTCTGGCTGGTGCCCGAGAGTGATAACTCGACGAGTGCAGGTGCATTTTTGGCCAGCGAACCACATGGCTGCGCCAGCGATGGTGGCAGCCGTTGAGGCGATATCGGCACACGGCAAAACGATGGCGGCGTTCTGGCCGCCCATCTCGGCCTGCACCGGGATTCCGCGGCGGCTTGCAGCTACCGCAATGTGTTTGCCGACTGCATTCGAACCCGTGAAAGACACGATATCGACAGCATCGACAAGTGCTTCGCCAACTTCCGCACCGCCATAAACGACAGTGAACAGATTCGCTGGCAGCACCGACTGCAAAATCTCGTCGAGGAGCGCTGCGCAAGCGATGGCGTCAGGGGACGGCTTGAGGACGACCGCATTTCCAGCGGCGAGCGCGGGCGCAGCTTTCCATAGTGGAATCGCCAGCGGAAAGTTCCACGGCGTGATGAGTCCAGCGACACCGTGTGGCCTGCGTTCAGACCACAGGAAGCCTTTCGCAGACGGCGCAAACACATCGCCCTTTGGGATAAACGATGCCTGTGCGTAGTACCGAAGGATTGCGACAGCACGACCAACTTCGCCGACAGCTTCAGCTGTTGGTTTGCCAACTTCGCGCACAATGAGCGCGGCGGCTTCGTCTGTTCTCGCAGCTAAGGCATTAGCTGCCGCAGTAAGCGCGGCACTGCGAGCCGCAGCACCACTTGCCCACCATGCGGCCTGAGCACTGCGTGCATTCGCGACGATGGCACCGACCGCGGAAGGCGATGTTTCGGCCTGCTCCGCGACCACGTCCGCGGGATTCTGAGGTGAGAGCGATACGAGAGTCATGTCTGCCTTAAAGTTCAAAACCAGTAGGGAAAGGATCTGTCGGGTCGTAGGTGTACTCGGCGTGACCTGTGATCCATGCGCGACCTGTCACGGTCGGAATCACCGCTGGTAATCCGCCGACGGTGGTCTCTTCGAGGAGCCGACCAATGAAGTTGGTACCGATAAACGACTCGTTGACGAAATCTTGGTTCAGTGGCAACAGCCCGCGCGTGTGCAACTGAGCCATGCGAGCGCTGGTGCCGGTCCCACAGGGTGAGCGATCGAACCAGCCCGGATGAATAGCCATGGCGTGGCGTGAGTGCTCGGCCGTGCTACCCGGCGCCTCGAGGTAGACGTGATGGCAGCCACGAATCTCTGGATTCTCGGGATGAACAGGTTCATCAGTTTCGTTAATGGCATCCATCATGCGAAGCGCGACGGCAAGCATTTCGTCTTTGTTCTTGCGATCAAACTCGATACCGATACGTTCAATCGGAACGATGGCGTAGAAATTTCCGCCGAATGCCATGTCGTATTTCACGGGACCGACACCGGGCACATCTACTTCGCAATCGAGTCCGAGTGTGAAAGATGGAACGTTCGTCAGTGTCACTTGGCGGGCCTTGCCATTCTCCACTTTGACGTCGACGCCGACGAGGCCAGCTGGCGTATCAAGATTGATATGTGTAACACCTTCCACGACATCAACCATGCCCTCGTTAACCAACACGGTCGCCACACCGATGGTGCCGTGACCGCACATTGGTAAGCAGCCTGACACTTCGATGTACACAACGCCCCATTGGCAGTCGGGCCGGGTAGATGGCTGCAGGATCGCGCCGCTCATAGCGGAATGTCCGCGAGGTTCGTTCATCAGCAGCAGTCGAACATCGTCCATGTGGTCCATGAAGTAACGACGTTTGTCGAACATGGTGGCGCCTGGAATTTCGCCAACGCCATCGACGATGACGCGAGTCGGCATACCTTCCGTATGCGAATCGACTGCCTTGAACCACGTAGGCAACGCGGTCATCGAGCACCTGCATCGATGGCGACCTGAGTTGCGGCGCGAATGATTTGTTCTTGTTCGGCAGTGAGTGGCTGACGCGGTGGTCGGCAGGTGCCGCCCTTGCGGCCAACCATGTCCATCGAAAGTTTGATGGCTTGAACGAATTCAGTCTTCGAATCCCAACGCAGCAGAGGGTGCATCATTCGATAGAGCGGAAGCGCCTCTTCGAGATTCTTGTCCATGGCGAGTTCGTAGAGATCGACGCAGGTAACAGGGAAAGCGTTCGGGTAACCCGACACCCAGCCGACCGCACCCGCGATTGCGAGTTCAAGAAGCACATCATCTGAACCGATCAGAAGATCGAGACCGGGTGCGTTCTCCGCAATTTCGTACGCACGACGAGCATCGCCAGAGAATTCTTTGACACCGACGATCAGACCTTCTCCATAGATCTTGCCGAGCAGTGATGGCGTCAGGTCAACTTTGGTATCGAAGGGGTTGTTGTACGCGATGATGGGGATGCCAGCTTTCGCGACGATGCGGTAGTGCTCGAGCACTGCGCGTTCATCTGCGCGATACGCGTTTGGTGGCAACAGCATCACACACTGGGCGCCAGCTTCGGCTGCTTGTTCTGCCCAGATGCGCGCTTCGAGAGCGCCGTAAGCGGCGACGCCGGGCATAACAGTGAAACCAGTAGGAGAAGCGGCTACTGCAACTTCGACGACCTTGCGACGTTCGTCGGCGGTGAGCACTTGGTATTCGCCGAGACTGCCGTTGGGGACGACGCCGTGACAGCCGGAAGCTGCCTGCCACGCGACGTGATCGGCGTAAGCGTCAAAGTCGACGGCGCCGTCGGCGGTGTAGGGAAGAGCAGTGGCGGTTAAGACGCCGTGCCAAGGTTTCGTGCTCATAGTGACCTCTCTTGTACTGTAATACATCACATACTACACTCGACGATGCGGGTTTCCGCAAGTGCTTTTGGTCCCTGGCTGTAAGGATTCCGCGATGACCACGACCGTGCTGCCTGCCACCGCTGATGCGGTGGTCATTGGCGCGGGTGTAGTGGGTGCCAGTTGTGCGCATTACCTCGCGGCGGCTGGCCTGAACGTTGTGGTCGTCGATCGCGGGTTGATCGCGTCTGGCACGACTGGCGCGGGCGAAGGCAACATTCTTGTGAGCGACAAAGAAATCGGCGCTGAGCTTGAACTTGCTTTATATAGCCGCGCGTTATGGCAAGAAATCGGCGAGAACCTGCAGCGCGGAGAGTTCGATGCTAAAGGTGGCGTGGTTGTAGCGACCACCGACCTGGTGTCGCGCCGACTCAAGGAGACCGCCACTTTCCAGCGCGCCGCCGGTGTCGAAGCAGTGGAGCTCAGCGCTGACGAGCTTCGCGAAATAGAGCCGCACATCACGCGCGATGTCATCTCTGCAGTCCTATATCCGCAGGATGCTCAGGTGCAGCCAATGTTGACTGCTGCCGAAATGCTGAGCAGTGCGGCAGTGACGGTGGTAACAGGTGCAGATGTCACGGCGATTGAACGAGACTCCGCAGGTGCCGTCAGTGCAGTCATCACTTCTCGCGGTCGCTGCTCAACACCAATCGTCATCAACGCTGCCGGAACGTGGGGCGGCGCCATTGCTGCTCTGGCCGGGGTTGAGTTGCCGATTCATCCGCGGCGAGGATTCATACTCGTAACGACACCGATGCCACCGATGGTGCATCACAAGGTGTACACCGCGGAGTACCTCGCTAACGTCGCAAGCGATAACGAAGGACTCGAAACCTCAACCGTGGTGGAAGGAACTCGCGCCGGCACGATCCTGATTGGCGCAAGTCGTGAACGCGTGGGCTTTGATCGCTCGATTAACTACGAAGTTCTACAACGGCTCGCGCGTGGTGCGATTTCGATTTTCCCTTTTCTTAAAGATGTCACACTGCTACGCACCTACTCGGGTTTTCGACCGTACTGTCCAGACCACTTACCTGTCATCGGACCAGACTCGCGAGTGCCTGGACTTTTCCATGCCTGCGGACACGAGGGTGCAGGCGTTGGACTTGCGCCAGCGAGCGGAAAGCTCATCGCCGACTCCATTATCGGCGCACACCTGGCGCTCGACTTAACGCCATTTCGACCCGAGCGATTTGAGGCTGCTCATGTCTGAGATTCGCTTCAGTTTTAATGGCACCTCACTCACCTGTGTTGAGGGCACCACCGTTGCGGCTGCGCTGCTCGCGCACGGAGTGAACGCCTGGCGCACGACCCGACATGAGGGTTCGCCTCGCGGACTCTTCTGCGGTATTGGTCAATGTTTCGATTGTCTTGTCACCATCAACGGGCAATCGGATATCCGCGCTTGCCTTGATCTGGTGCGCGACGGAGATGTCATCGTGACGCAAGTGGGGCATCCTCATGCGCAGTGACATCGTCGTGGTTGGCGCTGGCCCGGCTGGCATGGCCGCTGCTGCGCATGCTGCAGAGTGCGGGGCGCGGGTGGTGCTGGTGGATGCCGGCGAACGGCTCGGTGGTCAGTACTTCCGTCACGATGTCACAGGCATGGCGCATAACAAAGACTGGCCAACGCTTGTTGCTCTCGCTCAGAGGATTTCGGCGCAACAACAACGCGGCACGTTGACGTACCTCTCGCGCTCTGCAGTGTGGTCTGTGAGCGAGTCGAATAATGAATTCATTCTGCGCCTCCGTAAAGGCGAACGTGATGACAGTGGAATCGAACTGCATTGTTCGCGCATCATTCTTG
>JAFMIT010000086.1 GCA_017853815.1 Actinomycetota bacterium | reverse complement strand
GCGCGGGGGTGGTGAAAAGCACCGACCAAGTTCTTGCCTGCAGGTGTGTTGATTCCAGTTTTGCCGCCGACCGCTGCATCCACCATCGCGAGCAGAGTGGTGGGAACGTGGATTACTGCCACCCCGCGCAGCCAGGTAGCAGCGGCGAAGCCACCGAGATCTGTCGTCGCTCCACCACCGACAGTGATGATGACATCTGAGCGCGTAAATCCAGCTTCGCCTAGGAGGTTCCAGCTGTGTTCGAGAACGGAATACGTCTTGGAAGCTTCGGCGGAGGGAAGTTCCACCATCAAAGTTTGATGGGACAAATTGGCTGCGAGTGACTGCGCGACTGAGCGCACTTCAGCCGCATAGAACAGTGCCACGCGCGCAGCGCCTGAAGGAATCGCCTCGATAATCGAGGACTCCAGGTTGCGACCAACCGTTACGTCATATGGTCGATCGACATGGACTGTGATAACTCGAGAATCTAGATCGGTCATGACAACAACTCGGCAATCTCCTGAGCCACAACAGCTGCCGATTTGTCACTCGTCTCGATCTTCCAACGTGCAACATCCGCATAAAGCGGATCGCGATCTTCCAGCAATTTCTTCATTGTGTTACGAACATTCCCAAGCAATAGTGGCCGAGCTTGATTAAGACCCACGCGCTGTGCCGCATTGGTGAGATCCACATCCAGCCATGCCACCGGCAAACCTTTGAGCAGTGCTCGGGTCGCGTCGCTCAGGATGGCGCCGCCACCGAGAGACAACACACCGGAATGTTCGACCAGTGCCGCCGCAACGGCATCCTGCTCATATTTGCGAAAAGTTGGTTCCCCTAGGGACACAAAAATGTCAGTAATCGGCATTCCCGCCGCCTGCTCAACATCCGCGTCGGTGTCACGAAAATCGACCTGCAATTTCCGCGAAAGCAATCTGCCGATGGTGCTTTTGCCCGCGCCGGGCACACCAACGAGGACAACAATCGGAGTCATTTGACTGCGAGATTTTCTAAGTATGAAGCAACGTTTCGACGGGTCTCTGCAACGCTGTCGCCACCGAATTTCTCGAGCACTGCATCGGCAACTACGAGCGCAACCATCGCTTCCGCGATCACACCTAGCGCTGGAACCGCGCAGACATCGCTGCGCTGATTGAAGGCTTTGGCCGCCTCGCCGGTCGCAGTGTCGATTGTTCGCAAAGCCCGAGGGATCGTAGAGATCGGTTTCATTCCCGCGCGTACTCGGAGAAGCTCGCCAGTGGTCATGCCACCTTCAGTTCCGCCGGAACGTCCGCTGGTTCGACGTACTCCTTCGGGCGTCGGGATGATCTCATCGTGAGCGAGTGAGCCTCTGGTCGCGCTCAAATCGAAACCATCACCGACTTCGACACCTTTGACTGCTTGGATTCCCATGAGAGCCCCCGCCAGCCTTGAATCGAGTCGTCGATCCCAGTGAACATGGCTTCCGAGCCCTGGAGGCAATTCGGTAACGATGACCTCAACCACTCCACCGAGGGTGTCGCCATCTTTGTGAGCCGCTTCGATTTCCGCGACCATGGCAGCTGATGCTTCAGGATCGAAGCAACGAACTGGATCAGCATCAATCCGCTCTAAATCTTGTGGACCAGGAATAACACCGTCAGGCGCCTCAGCAGCGCCAATGCGCACCACATGCGAGATGACATCAGCACCGAGAACATCCTTCAGAAATGCCTTGGCGACCGCGCCGAGTGCAACTCGTGCGGCCGTCTCTCTCGCACTGGCCCGCTCAAGAACTGGGCGAGCATCATCGAATCCGTATTTCTGCATTCCCGCGAGGTCAGCATGCCCAGGTCGTGGGCGAGTAAGCGCGGCCGCCCTCGAAATGCCCTCAAGCGCCTCAGCAGGCACAGGATCTGAGTTCATCACTACGTCCCAGCGAGGCCATTCGCTATTCGCGATTTCGATAGCGATGGGGCCGCCCTGAGTGAGCCCGTGACGAACGCCGCCCAACACCCTTACGGCATCTTGTTCAAACTTTTGGCGGGCTCCGCGACCATATCCGAGCCGACGTCGTTCAAGCTGAGTCGAGATATCGTCGGTCGTTACTGATACACCGGCTGGCATCCCTTCGACAATCGCCGAAAGTGCCTGTCCGTGAGATTCACCTGCTGTAAGCCATCGCAACACCTGCCAATTGTCCCATGACAAGCAGTATCCAACCTCCAGTGAGGTGCGGCCCGAAGGCAATTCTTCGCGATTTTCGAAAAATCATGTTCGCCATCCCGAAAATGGCAGCCGAGCAGTAGGCAATCGTGAGCCAACTCAAAGCAGCTCCCCACCAGATCAGAGGCAGGCTCAAGCCTGCAATGAGTTTCGCGTCTCCCATACCCAGAGCCCCACGCGACAGCAGTGCAAACCCGAAGTGCACACCTACGATTACAAGCCACGTGAGCGCCCTGTACCAATCCACGCGCGAAACCAGTCGGCTCCAACAAAAGAGGCAGAGAAGCGCCGCTACAAAGATGCCTGCGGTCAACCGGTTTGGCAATCGGAATGTTCGGGCGTCGATCAGCGATGCCTGAATCGCAAGCGAGCCCATGATGCTGAGGCACAGACAACTAAACACCTGCTCAGTCTCGACATCTCACCAACGACTGAGGGAGTCATCCACCGCTTACGCGCTGCGCCGTACCTGTTCGGCTAGTCCAGCGGAGTACATCGCTTCAAAGATCTCCGCACGATGCTTCTCGCCTGCCATTGTCATGAGCAGCACCTGCTCCACCGCTTGGCCGACGAGCAAATCAAGCCCACCTAAAACTTGTCGGCCCTGTGCCGATCGGGCGAGCTGTGTCGGCCACGGTGCGTACACGACGTCGAAAACCAGCTCAACAGTTGGTGGCAACACGACATCATCCGCCGCGTTTGCGGGCAACGTGCTGACGAGCACCGGGTGCTCATCAAGTTCGTCACCGAATGTTCGCGCCCGGATCGCAACTTCAGGAAAAAGTTCAGCGAGTTCCAAAACCTGGCCCGACCTGCGCGCCACGACGTCGACGTTTCGCACGCCGAGTCTGAGCAGCGCGGCAAGTGCTGAACGTGCGGTGGCGCCAGCACCCAACACAATTGCGCCATCAAGAGATGTCACTCCACCACGTTCAAAAGCCGTGACAAACCCTTGAACATCGGTATTGAATCCATGCCAAACTCCCTCGTGCTTGAGCAACGTATTGCACGCGCGCGTCTGAACGGCTGCCTCATCCCGAAACGTAGCGACGGAATAGGCAGAGTCCTTTAGTGGCATCGTGAGTGACAGTCCACGGCAATCCCCGTGAAGTGAATCCAGAAAATTGCTCAAGCCCGCTTCGGATACTTCAAACTTTTCATACGACCAATCAAGTCCCAAGACCTGGTAGGCAGCACGATGCAAAGCTGGCGACAACGAATGTGCAATCGGCGATCCCAGCACCGCCGCGTAGGGACCACTAGGGATTGTTGGCATTGAACTCAGCTTTAATCTTCAGGAAGTCCTCATAGTTGGAGGCAAACTTTGTCTTCTTCGTTGCGGGGTCAACTGTGACGAAGTACAGCCAATCACCCTTGGCAGGCTCGAGTGCCGCTTCGATTGCCGCGAGACCAGGATTGCCGATGGCGCCAGGTGGCAGGCCGTCTTCGTTATAGGTGTTGTACGCAGATTCTGTATTCATCTGAGCAGCAGACAACTTAAGTTTGTTGATGCCTAACGCGTAATTGACCGTCGAATCGAGCTGTAGTCGCATCGGCAACGCGAGCCGATTCTCAATCACGCGCGCCACTTTTGAGTAGTCATCGGGACCCGCCTCGACCTCAAGGATCGATGCAATGATGATGATTTCTTCAACGGTGTGACCAGCTTTGCGAGCTCTGCGTTTGAGTTCGCTGTCTTGCATCATCTGCTTCCAGCGGGTGGTCATCATCTTCAAGATGTCCGCAGGCGAGTCGTCTTTTGCGATTTCGTAAGTCGCTGGGAAAAGGAAACCTTCAGGTTTTCCATTCGCCTCTGCACTCAGACCATACTGCTTGGGATGTTTGAGAACAGCGATAAATTCGTCTTTGGAAATGCCAGTGACTTTCGAGACGGCATCCACGATTTCGGAAAGTCGGTCTCCTTCACGGACAACCAGTTTCATGATCGCGCGACTCTCTGGATCGAGAAGTAATTCCAACGCCCTGCGGGCGGACATCTCGGTGCGGAGGTTGTAGTCGCCTGGGGCAATCGATGTTGCCCTGGAATCGGCAGATGTCGCAGCTACCCAAGCATCAACGCTTGCGACCACACCGGCCTCATAAAGTCGCTGCCCAATCTTGGTCAACGTGTCTCCCGAGACAATCGTGACCTCAACTGCGTCCTTACCGTTGCCTTCGAAATCATCGGCTGTCGAAAACGAACGCCCGACCAAGAATGTCACGATGACTAGAGATGCGAGCAAAACACCGATTAGCAGCCAGGGTTTTGGAGGACGTTGAGGAGCTGCATCCATTTTGAACCCGAATGCGCTCATCAGTTGTGTGCTCCCATATCGTCTGCCTCGATGCTTACCACTTCGCCAGGAGCAACGCCTTGTCGGCGTTCCGCCTCGAGCGCATCCTCCAACAAAATCGTGGCTGCCGCTGCGTCAATCAGTGCTTTGTCAGTGCGTGTCGAGTAGCCGGCCGCTTGCAACTGCTTGCGGGCCGCCGCAGTTGTGAGACGTTCATCGACAAGTCGAAAAGGTACGGTCGTCAAAATGG
The DNA here is from genome assembly GCA_017853815.1 of Actinomycetota bacterium. Classification (GTDB taxonomy): domain Bacteria; phylum Actinomycetota; class Actinomycetes; order S36-B12; family UBA5976; genus JAFMIT01. Next base: position 2,087 of record JAFMIT010000086.1, on the reverse strand, counting down.
TCGCCAACTCGCGAACCACCTCTCGAACTCGCTCGGCGGCGAGTGCCTCGTTGCCACGCATATTCGTGGGTAAACCCACGATGACTTCGAGAACGTCATCTTCCGCTAATGCTGCGCTTAACAGCGGTTGAATCTCAACAGCCGAACTCGCCTGCCACACAGCCATTGGTGAAGCCAAAACTCCACTGGCATCACAGCGAGCGACGCCCGTTCGAACACCGCCGAGATCAAGTGCAAGTCGCACTCCCCTACGCACGGTCAACCCTATGCACCGGCTGCAATGAATCCATCAAGTGCTGAGAGTGCTGCCGCAATCGCCGCAACATCTGTTCCGCTACCTTGTGCGAGCTCTGGCTTGCCGCCACCACGACCTTGAAGAACAGCGGCTAGCTTGCCTAACAAAACGCCACTCGATTGACCTAAAGCAATCGCGGCATCAGTTGCTGCCACGGCAATCGACACTCGTCCGTCAGCTACTCCGAGCGCAACTACAACTCCAGCCGCCCCGGGTGCGAATTGGCCCTTGAGCTCGACCGCGATGTTTCGGACATCGTTGCCACTCGTACCTTCAGGAAGCACCACTCGCTTCACCGCAATTCCAGCGACTTCGCTCGTCAGCACTGAATCGCCGAGCTGTGAACGCAGGCTCGCAGATCGAACCTTTTCGAGTTCTTTCTCAGCGTCGCGCAGCTTGGAAATGATCGCTTCAATGCGGTCCATAAGTTCTTCAGGACGAGCTTTCAGTGCTTCACCAATCTGGCTCAACAACAGATGTTCTTTTGCGAGGAAGCCGTAGGCGTCCGCGCCAACGAGCGCCTCGACTCGTCGTACACCAGCTCCAACAGATCCCTCAGAGAGGAATTTCACAACGCCGAGATGTCCGGTCGACGGCGTGTGGGTTCCGCCGCACAGTTCCTTGGCCCACTCGCCCACCGACACGACGCGGACTTGGTCACCGTACTTCTCGCCAAATAGCGCCATAGCCCCAATAGAACGCGCCGCATCCTGAGTCATGTACTCAGCCGTCACTGGCAAGTCGTCGAGCAAGATGGTGTTGACCCGCGATTCCACTTCGTTCATGACCGACTCGGGCACTGCTCCAGCCGACGGGAAGTCGAAACGCAAACGACCCGGCGAATTCTCCGAACCCATCTGTGTTGCAGTCTCTCCAAGAAGTTCGCGGAACGCTTTATGGATCATGTGAGTTGCAGTGTGAGCGCGGCTGATCGCCATCCGTCGCTGCAAATCAACTTGACCGAGTGCGCTTGCGCCCACGACGACTTCGCCGTCAGCAACACTGGCACGATGAACAAACAATCCGGGGACTGGCGATTGAACGTCGTAGACCTCCAGCACCGCGCCGTTGTCGAGCGTGATTGTTCCGTGATCTCCGAGCTGACCGCCCGATTCAGCGTAGAAGGGGGTCGTATCAAGAATGACTTCAACATGCTGTCCAGGAGTTGCAGAGCTAACAACAGCACCATCAACGAGCAGGCCGCCAATTTTGGCTTCCGCGGTAACGCGCTCATAGCCAACAAACGTGGAACGACCGGCGCTCTCCATGACTTGCTTGTACTCAGTTGCAGCAGTGAGACCAGCTTTGCGAGCGCGGGCATCGGCTTTGGCGCGCTCACGTTGTTCCTTCATGAGTGCGCGGAAGCCATCGGCATCTACTTCAAGACCAGCCTCGCGAGCCATTTCAACGGTGAGATCGAATGGGAAGCCGTATGTGTCATGCAATTGGAAAACCTGGTCGCCTGGAACTGTCGTAGCACCTGCAGATTTGAGACTCGTCACGGCCGTATCGAAGATCGTCGTGCCAGATTTCAGCGTCGAAAGGAAAGCAGCTTCTTCGTTCACTGCGATGGATCGAATACGGCCAGCATCGCTCACCAGTTCGGGGTATTGAGAGCCCATAGCCAGAATGGCTGCGTCAATGAGCTCCGCCATCACTGGTTCCTGACAGCCGAGTAGGCGCATGTTGCGCACAACTCGACGCATGATTCGCCGAAGCACGTATCCGCGTCCTTCATTGCCTGGCAAAACACCATCGACAATCAAGAAAGCGCAGGTGCGAGCATGGTCGG
>JAFMIT010000085.1 GCA_017853815.1 Actinomycetota bacterium | reverse complement strand
GTCAACCCAGAGCTCGGCACACTTCAAGACTTCGACGACTTCAATGCCGAAGTGCGTCGTCTCGGTATGGAGCTTGCGCTCGACCTCGCCCTCCAGGCAACGCCGGATCATCCGTGGGTGAAAGAACATCCAGAGTGGTTTAAGCAGCGGGCCGATGGATCGATTGCATTCGCAGAGAATCCGCCCAAGAAATACCAAGACATCTATCCGATGTTTTTCGACAACGATCCAGAGGGCCTGTACAACGAAGTCGAACGCGTTGTGCGATTCTGGATGGATCGTGGCGTGCGAATCTTCCGCGTCGACAACCCACACACCAAGCCCGTGTGGATGTGGCAGCGATTGATTGAAGCTATCAATGCGACAGATCCCGATGTCATTTTCTTGGCAGAAGCCTTCACTGCGCCAGCAATGATGCGCACGCTTGCCGAATGCGGTTTCCAGCAGTCCTACACGTACTTCACCTGGCGCAACGACAAGAAGTCGCTCACCGAGTACATCAACGAACTCAGCGGCCCTGCATCTGCCTACATGCGACCAAACTTTTTCGCGAGCACGCCGGACATCAACCCTGCCTACTTGCAGACAAGCGGTCCCGCTGGCTTCGCGATTCGTGCGACACTCGCTGCAACTCTTGCTCCGACGTACGGCATCTACTCGGGCTACGAGTTGTACGAAGCGGCAGTGTTCAAGGAAGGCGGCGAGGAATACCTCGACTCCGAAAAGTTTGAACTCAAGCCGCGCGATTGGGAAGCCGCCGAAAAGGAAGGGCGCACTCTCGCGCCATACCTCAAGCGACTCAACGAACTTCGCCGCGATCACCCTGCCTTGCAATCACTGCGTGATGTGGTGTGGCATCCAGTCGACGACCCAGAAGTCGTGGCGTTCTCCAAGACTGATGGTGATGACACGGTGCTCGTCATCTGCACTCTCGACCCCAAAGGCAGCCGCAACACCATCATGCATCTCGACATGCCAAAGCTTGGTTTCGAATGGCATGAGCTCGTGTACGGCCATGACTTGGTCACTGACACCACGTGGACCTGGTCGAAAGATGTCAACGTACATATTGACCCTTACCGTTCAGTGGCGCATATTGTGACCTTGAGGAGAATGCCGTGATTATTCGTCGCAAGAAAAGCGCAGAAAGCCCCACGCCTGAACCAGTAGAAATCACTGCGGGCGATACTCAGGCGGCTGGCTCGCCGATCAATGCGATTGATTATCACGACATCGAGCGCATCGTCGACGGTCGACACCATGACCCCCACGGCGTTCTCGGAGCTCATCTCAACAACGGCCATGTGGTTTTTCGCGTCATCAGGCCGTTCGCGATTAGCGTCGTCATCGTTGGCGAAGATTTTCGACTGCCATTGACGCACGAACATCGTGGCGTGTGGGTCGGCGCTCTCGAGTCCGACACGATTCCTGACTATCGCGTCGAGTCTCGCTACGGCGACGACGTGTACCTCAATGACGATCCGTACCGCTTCTTGCCCAACATTGGCGAGTTGGATCTTCACTTGGTGCGCGAAGGTCGTCACGAACAACTCACTAACGCGCTCGGTGCGCAGGTGATGCGATTCCCGTCAGTGCTTGGCGATGTCGAAGGCACGCGCTTCACAGTGTGGGCGCCGAATGCACAAGGCATCCAAGTCGTCGGCGACTTCAATCATTGGGATGGCAGCACTCACCCGATGCGCTCCCTCGGCGAGTCAGGCGTGTGGGAACTTTTCGTGCCCGGCGTCGGCCACGGATGGAATTACAAATTCCGCATCACCGATCACAACGGCTACCAGTCAGACAAAGCCGACCCCATGGCCCGCCACAGCGAAGTACCACCGTCGACCGCATCGATTGTGTGGGACTCTGCGCATGACTGGGCTGACGCAGAGTGGATGGACAGCCGCGCGACCAAAGATTTTCGCTTCGGACCGATGTCGGTGTACGAAGTTCATCTTGGTTCGTGGCGTGCGGGGCTTGGATTCCGCGATGTCGCTCCACAGCTTCGCGACTACGTGCTCGAACACGGATTCACACACGTCGAATTCATGCCACTCGCACAGCATCCTTACTCGCCATCATGGGGTTACCAAGTCACCGGTTATTACGCGGTCGCTTCGCGACTGGGCAACCCCGATGACCTCAAGTTCTTGATTGACACTCTTCATCAGGCCGGCATTGGTGTCATCATGGACTGGGTGCCTGCTCACTTCCCGAAAGATTCATGGGCGCTGGCACGTTTCGATGGCACGCCGTTGTATGAGCATGCCGATCCTCGCCTTGGCGAGCATCCCGACTGGGGCACGTACATCTTCAACTTCGGTCGTCCCGAAGTGAAGAACTTCCTCGTCGCAAACGCCGTGTACTGGTTGCAGGAATTTCACGTCGATGCCCTGCGCGTAGACGCGGTGGCGTCAATGCTCTACCTCGACTACTCGCGCAAAGCTGGCGAATGGCTTCCGAACCGCTACGGCGGTCGCGAAAACCTCGAAGCTGTCGAGTTCCTCAAAGAGATGAATGGTGTCGTGCATCTGCGCGTGCCAGGAGCACTCACCATGGCTGAAGAGTCCACTTCGTGGCCCGGTGTCACCACCGGCACCGAGTGGGGCGGCCTTGGTTTTGATTTCAAGTGGAATATGGGCTGGATGAACGACTCGCTTGAGTACGTCAAGCACGAGCCGATCCACCGTAAGTATCACCACAACGAAATGACGTTCTCGTTGGTGTATGCGTGGTCAGAGCGTTTCATTCTGCCGATTTCGCATGACGAAGTGGTGCATGGCAAAGGTTCACTCATCGACCGAATGCCAGGCGACCGTTGGCAGAAACTCGCAGGGCTGCGCACCTACCTCGGTTTCATGTGGGCTCACCCTGGCAAGCAGTTGCTGTTTATGGGTACCGAGTTTGCGCAGTCAGCAGAGTGGAATAGCGAAAACTCCCTCGACTGGTGGCTCACCGATTTCGACGAGCATCGCGGAATTCGCAACTGCGTCAAGCAACTCAATCGCGTGTACACAGCCACTGAGGCTTTGTGGCAGCGCGATCACGAACCTGCAGGTTTCGAGTGGCTGATTTCAGATGACGCAGACAACAATGTTTTTGCGTGGTTGCGTTGGGGTCACGACGGCAAAGTCATCGCCTGCATTTCGAACTTCTCCCCCGTACCTCGGGATTCGCATCAGATTCCACTGCCTTTCGCGGGCGTGTGGAAAGAAGTCCTCAACACCGACGGTGCGGAATACGGCGGCTCGGGTATGGGCAATCTCGGCGAAGTCACCGCACACGAAGTGCCAATGCATGGCCGACCAGCGTCTGCCAATGTGGTGGTGCCACCACTCGCAACCGTCTGGCTCGTGCCAGCAGATCAGGCCTAAGGCTTAGAACAACGCATTTGTTAACGCGCGACGGGCGGCTCGGACTTCTTCTGAGTCGCCCATCAGCGTAAAGAAGTCCAAAAGCCGTGCCTTGTAGGCATCGCGCTCGTCGGCAGCCGACTGAGCAACACTCTGAATGAGCACGGCATACGCCTCGGCAGCACGGCCCAACAAAATCAGCGAGTCAGCCTTGAGGAGACGCTCCTCAGGTGTGGACGGTTCGATGACAGCCATCGCATCAAAATCAATGTTTTCGGTTCGACGCATCAATCCGACGTTGGCAAGACCCGCCTTTGCGTCATCGTCTGCTGGATTGGAATTCAGCACCACGTTGAATGCGGCTTCGGCGCCATCCCAATCGCCTTCGTTGATCGCGTCATACGCGACCTGAAAACGGGGGTCGAGTGGTGCTTCGGCTACCTCGTCGGTTGGTTCATCTGCCGCTACCTGCACGCCGGTGAGACCGGCCTGTTCTGCAGCTTTGACGATTTCGTCGAAGAGCGGGCGCAACTGTTCTTCGGGAACTGGATTCGAAAACAGTGGCTGCACCTGGCCCGTGATGACAAGAAACACCGACGGAATCTGCTGAAGCTGGAAAGCCTGAGCGAGACGCGGATTGCGATCCGCATCCACTCGCGCTAACACCACTTTGCCGTTGCGTTCTGCTGTGAGCTTTTCGAGCAGTGGCGACAAGACAGCAGAGCCTTGACTGCGTGGGGACCAAAAGTCGACGATGACTGGCACTGACTGGCTGCGATGCATCACGTCAACATCGAAAGTCATCTCGGAGACGTCCATGATGATGCCAGCAGGAGCTTTGGCGCGAACTTCTTGACTCACCTCTTGGGCTTTACGGGCGGCCGCAAGTGCTCCGAGGTCGACCGCTCCTTGGAGGTTCAGTTTGGGATTCGACATGAGCGCATTCTCGCACTCTTCATGACATCAGATTCGAGCGCGTAGCAGGGTCATCAGCTCGTCGATGCCCGCCCCTGTCGTCGCGCACGTCAGCACAATCGGCACCTCGAGGTCCGCCCGCTCTAGATCGGCAGCCGCGCGCTCCGCGCCATCGAGGTCGCTTTTGTTCACGACCACGAGTGACGCAATTTCGAGAATGCCCGCTTTGGCTGCTTGGACTGAGTCTCCGAGTCCAGGTGCCGTCACGACGACCACGGGATCGGCGTATCGCATGACTTCAATCTCTGACTGCCCGACGCCGACAGTTTCGAGCACGATGACATCAAAAGGTGCAGCCCTCAGTACCGTCAACAAATCTTCAGTCGATTGCACGAGTCCACCGAGATGTCCCCGAGCACTCAACGATCGAATAAACACACCACTATCGCCCGCGTGGTCGTGCAGGCGAATCCGGTCTCCGAGGAGCGCACCACCGGTGACAGGAGAAGAAGGGTCGACTGCCAAGACCGCGACCCGTTTGCCGTCTGCACGCAGTCCACTCACAATGCGATTGAGCAATGTTGACTTGCCGACGCCTGGTGCGCCCGTGATCCCAAGCACTGGCAACGCTCGTCCCACAATCGCTAGCGCATCGACCAACTCATCCGCCCCCGCGGCGCCGTCTTCGACTGCACTCAAGGCATGAGCGAGCGAGCGGTCGTCGCCGCGGCAGACGCCCGTGATGATTTCAGAATGAACGGACACGATTCGCCCACACTAGCCGTTGAGTACGCAAGAATGGAGCAAGAAGGAGCAATACATGTCTGTAGAACGCGCACTAGCCGCCCACATTGTGTGTCTCGACCACATTGGAATCGCGGTGGCCGACCTCGAACAGGCTCTTACCTTCTACACCGAAACTCTCGGATTCGAGCTTCGCCATCGAGAAATCAATGTTGAACAGCAGGTCGAAGAAGCGATGATCGCGGCGCCAGGCAGTGCGGTGGCGATTCAACTCTTAGCGCCGACTTCGCCGGAATCCGCCATCTCGAAATTCATCAACACGCGCGGTGAGGGTCTCCAACAAATCGCATACCGCGTTGATGACGTCGAGGCAGCGAGTGCGGCCGCGCGAGAAGCGGGACTCCGACTGATTTATGACTCACCGCGCCGCGGCACTCTCAATTCGCGCATCAACTTCATTCATCCAAAAGACGCGGGCGGTGTGCTCGTCGAACTCGTCGAGCTCGCTAACAACTAACGCCGCGCAACTTGGTCAGAAAATCGATCATCGCCGCGGCGGTCTCGCGCGGTGCCTCGATGGGTGCGAGGTGACCAACCCCTTCGAGATTCACACAGACAGCGTCAAGGCTGAAATCCACAAGATCCTGATGATCTCGCGCAGAAGCGATGACGTCTTCATCGCCGCGCACGGCGAGCACTGGTCCGCGAAACTCTGCAATCGCAGTCGTCGAATCTGGGCGAGCAGCCATGGCCCGCTGAAGTGCCGCCACTCCGGCAGGTCGCGAGTCAGCCATCATCATGCGCACGAACTCGACCACGTCTGGACGGTCTCGGTGTGTTGTTGCGCCGACAACGTTAGGGAGCATCGCACGCCAGAACGCTTCGGTCGTATCAGCGGCGACCACGGATTCAGCCACGCGCAATCGATTGGCCCGCGCCTCCTCGGTATCAGCCGACGCTTTGGTGTCGATGAAGATGGCCGCGGCGACCCGCTCAGGCGCCCGTCGCAATAACTCCATCGTGATGTATCCGCCCAGCGAGCAGCCCGCGACGACGGCTTTGTCGATGCCGTACTGATTGAGCAGGTCCACCACATCGTCTGCGCACTGCGTGAGAGTCGGTGCAGCATCGAGGTCCCACTCTGGTGCCTCACCACAACCGCGAATATCAGGCACGAACACTTGCCAGCCCGCATCTGCGATTGCACCTGCGACTCCATCCCACATCCGATGATCAAGCGGGAAAGCATGTAGGAGCACCACTGCGGTCATAGGTCACTCCACCGTTCCATAGGTCCATCCCAGTGCACAGGAAGTGGCGACTTGGTGGGATCTACTGCCGCGACGACTGCGTTGAGTGCTGAGACAACATTCTTCTCTCCAACCCATAGATGCTTCGCACCATCAACGCCAATCACACGTGCTTGTGGCACGACGGAGAAGCGACGAGCAGCATCTTCCGGTACGAGATAGTCATCAAATTCAGGAACGATGGCGGTGAGGGGGCGACCCGATTCTGCCCAACTGCGGAGATCGTCTTCGTTGGTCCATCGAAGCGGCGGCGACAACAAAATGCCGCCACGCACAGGCTCGATGTTGGCGTATCGGAGAGTGACGTCGGTTCCAAAAGACCAGCCGACCACATGAATGTTCGGCAGCCCGCGTGACACCGCGAACTCGATCGCGGCGCGAGCATCGAGGCCTTCGCCGTCACCCGCAGTGAACTCGCCTTCACTGGTGCCCGCAGCAGAGGTCACCCCCCGAAAGTTGAAGCGCAAAATCGCAAAGTCTGTGAGCGCTGGTAAGCGCCACGCCATTTTGCGAAACACATGACTGTCCATGTATCCGCCGTGAGTCGGCAGGGGGTGCAAACACACCAGCGTCGCCACTGGCTCGCGATCGAGCGGCAACGCCAACTCACCAATCAAGGTGATGCCATCGGCTGCACGGAACGTGATCGGTTCTCGACGTGCCGGCAGAACGCTGTTGGCAACAATGTCAGGCATAAGCCAATTGTGGACTTAGCGAGCGAATCTTTCCCAGCAGGGGTTATGCCAATGACGGCGATCGCTCACCCGGGCTTCGTGATCTGTGTGGTCGTCATAGGGCCACGCCACGGTGTGCGGAGTCGCAGGTCTAATTTCTTGGTTGCAACCTGGGCAGCGGTAGTTCTTGGTGGACGCTGACCCGGTGATGCGTTGCACCACCCAATCTTCACCCTTGACGTCGACAATCGTGCGGACA
>JAFMIT010000084.1 GCA_017853815.1 Actinomycetota bacterium | reverse complement strand
GCAAATCGCTGCAACTGCTCAAACACCAAGTCCGCGAGGCGGGCCTCATGGCGGGATTCCGAAGGCAGGTTGATGAGGTCAGCGGTCAAGGTTTCGATGTCTCGACTGATGTCCAATTCGGCAGGCTTTGAAGTCATGTCTGTACCGTAGCGGGGTGAACAATTTCGTGACTGCACCCGCCGCCGCTTTTGGCCTTGCAACTTTTTCAGACTCAACGTTGCTTGACGTCTGGTACCCGAATCCGAGCCTCAGCAGCACACCGCTTGAGGTCGCGGATCTCGAGAAGGGCGCCCGCGTCGACGAGCTTCGCGGGGTTCGCGTGGAATTTGTCACGACCATCATCGAAGATCTCAGCGCCGCACCAAAAGACGCGCTGGATGCCTACCTTCGTCTGCACCTTCTCTCCCACCGACTCGTCAAACCTCGGACCGTCAACCTCGATGGTGTGTTTGGACTCCTGACCAACGTGGCGTGGACGTCGATCGGCCCAGTCGCGGTCGATCGCGTCACAGACGTTGTGGTTCGCGCTCGTATCGCTGGGGTCACCGTCAATGTGTTTGGGGTCGACAAATTCCCTCGCATGGTTGATTACGTTGTTCCGAGTGGCGTTCGCATCGCAGATGCGGACCGCGTTCGTCTCGGCGCCCACTTGGCAGAAGGCACCACAGTCATGCATGAAGGCTTTGTGAATTTCAACGCAGGCACTCTCGGTTCTTCTATGGTCGAGGGTCGCATCTCTGCTGGCGTTGTCGTCGGCAACGGCTCAGACATCGGTGGCGGCGCTTCCATTATGGGCACACTTTCTGGCGGCGGCCAACAAGTCATCACAGTCGGTGAGCGAGCGCTGATTGGTGCTAACGCAGGTATTGGTATTTCACTCGGTGACGACTCCGTGGTCGAAGCCGGCACCTACATCACCGCAGGCTCCAAGATCACAATGCCAGACGGAGAGGTAGTCAAAGGTCGCGATCTCTCAGGTGTTGCCAATCTTCTCTTCCGTCGCAATTCATTGACAGGTGCACTCGAAGCATCTCCACGCAGCGGGTCATGGGGCGGCCTGAATGCAGCGCTTCATTCCAACGACTAGCCGTCAAATGCAGCGTCGACGCACCATCACTGCGCTCGTTGTTCTCGGCGTTCTCGGCGTTGTGTTGTTCCTGCAGTTCGGACGCAGTTTTATGGGTATGACCATGCCGGGCTGGTGCACAGTGCCTGCGACCGATGGTGAAGGCGTCGTACGCGTTGCACATGGAGAAGCTGAAGCCATCGTGCGCACATCCGTCGACGCGAACAAAGCCCTCGCACGAGCATCGATTTCTTGTAGCTATGCGCCAGCACTGGGAACTACTGATCTCACGCTCAACAAGCGCGGGCTCACCGCGTCGGCCCAGCGCATGGATGAAGCGGTTCGGGAGATTTTTGGTCGCATTCCAGACGGCGGTTATGAACCTGGCGGCGTCACCACGGGGCATATCCCTGGTTCGGCGCATTACGAAGGTCGTGCCATCGATTATTTCTTTAGACCGTACACAGACAACAAACAAAAGTCGCAAGGTTGGCTGCTCGCACAATGGGCGGTGGTGCATGCAGAAGAATTGGACATTGCCACCGTCATTTTCGACGACATGATTTGGTTCCGAAATTCATCAAGCCGCGGTTGGCAGAAATACACGCACCCAAGCGGCAATACGACAAATCCGATTCTTCGTCATCTAGATCACGTTCATATCGACGTGCGATAACAGTTCTCTGACATATTCAGCAGGACAGCCGGATGGCAGGCTTTTAAAATGCCCACATGCGCAAACAGGCCCTTTTTCTTAGTGTTGCAGCTCTCTCGCTCAGCATGCTGACGGCATGCTCGAATACAAACGTGCACGCTGACGGTAGCGTCCACACACCTGGTGTCATCGACTACTCAGTATTCGATAAGAACGCCGTCATGTTTGCCCAAATGATGATTCCACATCACGACCAAGCCGTAACGCTCGCCGAAATGGCCGCCAAGAAATCTTCGAATGCCGATGTGCTTTCACTTGCTAACCAAATCAAGTTCACCCAAGAACCGGAAATCTTGCAGATGGCGCAGTGGCTCAAGACCGCCGATGCGCCCCTCGGTGATGTGTCAGCTCACGCGGGCCACATGGATGGCATGCTGACTGATGCAGACCTCGCCGAACTTGAAGCTGCGAGTGGTACGGACTTCGATGCGTTGTGGCTCAAGAGCATGATCAAACACCACGAGGGTGCGATCGCGATGACCACGTCACTCGTGCAGGACAGCAAGAATGCTGAAGTGGCGAACCTCGCACGTCAGATTATCGAGAATCAGACCGCAGAAATTGAGTTCATGAGCCAGTTGCTGACGCTCTTCTGAGTGGGAGCTGCTACGCGTATCGACTAGCGCTGATCGAGCGGAACGTAATCGCGAAGCGCAACGCCGGTGTACACCTGACGTGGACGATTGATGCGTGTCGTGGGATCTTCGATCATCTCGCGCCACTGCGCAATCCAGCCGGGTAGTCGACCGAGAGCGAACAGCACCGTAAACATTTGAGTCGGGAAGCCCATAGCACGGTAAATCAAGCCGGTATAAAAATCGACGTTGGGGTACAGCTTGCGCTCGACGAAGTAGTCATCTGACAGCGCCGCCTCTTCGAGTCGACGGGCGATATCAAACAGCGGATCTTTGACATCCAACCGGCTCAGCACATCGTCAGCGACAGCTTTGATGATCTTGGCACGTGGGTCATAGTTCTTGTAGACGCGGTGACCAAAGCCCATAAGTCGGACACCGTCTTCTTTGTCCTTCACCTTGCGAACAAACTCGTTGACGTTCATGCCGCCGGTGTGAATCTGCTCGAGCATTTCGAGCACTGCCTGGTTCGCGCCACCATGAAGCGGGCCGAAGAGCGCGTTGATGCCAGCAGATACTGAGGCGAACAAGTTCGCGTGAGAAGAACCGACCATGCGAACTGTGGATGTAGAGCAGTTCTGCTCGTGATCTGCATGGAGAATCAGGAGGAGGTCCAACGCTTTCACCATGGCAGGGTCAGCTTCGTAGGTCTCGTAGGGTAGACCGAACGTCATGCGCAAGAAGTTCTCGATGAGCCCTTGGTTGTTGTCCGGGTAGAGGTAAGGCTGGCCGACGCTGTTCTTGTAGGCGTAGGCAGCGAGAGTTGGAAGCTTCGCGAGCAGGCGAATCGTCGAGATGTGCACTTGCTCTTCGTCGAATGGATCGAGCGAGTCCTGGTAGAAAGTCGACAGAGCTGAGACGGCAGAAGACAGCACTGGCATTGGGTGGGCGCTCGAAGGGAAGACGTCAATGAAGCGACGAACATCTTCGTGCACCATGGTGTGACGACCGATATTGGCTTCGAAAGCCGAAAGATCGCTCGCAGATGGCAGGTTGCCATAAATCAGAAGGTAAGCGACTTCGTAAAACGAGGACTTCTCGGCAAGTTGCTCGATGGGGTAACCGCGGTAGCGCAACTGACCGGCATCGCCATCGACATAAGTAATTGCCGATGTGCACGAAGCAGTGTTGCCAAATCCATTGTCGAGAGTGACATAGCCCGTAGTGGCCATGAGCTTGCCAATGTCGAATCCAGGACTGCCGATAGTTGCCGGCGTGACGTTGAAATCGAGTTCTTTGTCGCCACCGTAGCGAAGCGATACCTCGGACATCGGGTCTCCCACTGTGAAGGTCAGCGGAGAAAATGGTCTGCGCTGAGTCTGCAAAAGTCAGTACTTACGGGCACACGATACCCATGAGTATGAAGAGGGCGAAATCGCCGAGGTCACAAAAGCCCGCAAATTCGTGCTTAAGTTACTCGCGGTTAACTAAGCCTGCCCGCGACCTGACCGATGCGCTCGTCTGTGGCGGTCAAAGCCACGCGGACAAACGAGTCGCCGGCCGTGCCGTAAAAGCTTCCTGGCGCAACCAAGATGCCGCGTTGAGCGAGCCAATCGACGGTCAGCCAGCTGTTTTCACCGCGGCTCACCCAGAGGTACAAACCGGCATGCGAGAAATGGATTTCGAAGCCAGCAGCTGTGAATGCGGCTTTGAGGGTCTCGCGCCGAGCGCGGTAGACCTCGCGTTGTGCCATGACGTGCGCATCATCGTTAAACGCAGCGATGGCAGCCCGCTGAACGGGCATCGACAAGATCATGCCCGCGTGCTTACGAATCTCGAGAATCGAGGCGATGAGCTCAGGGTCGCCCGCGACCACGCCTGCGCGGTAACCCGCGAGATTGCTGCGCTTCGATAGTGAGTGAACTGCAAGAACTCCTTCGAGTGAGTTCCCGATCACGGACGGATGGAGCACAGATACAGGAGTGACATCCCACCCGAGTTCGAGGTAACACTCGTCAGACACGATGAGCACGTGATGTGCGCGTCCCCACTCCACAATGCTGCGGAGTTCGTCAGATGTCAGCACACGGCCCGTCGGATTGGATGGCGAATTCACCCAAGCCATCGCGAGGCGACGACCAGACGCTTCGACTTTGTTGCGAAGCGCCTCAAGTTCTGCTGCTGAGTCAGCTGTCAGCACGGCACACCCCGCGATACGCGCTCCCACGTCGTACGTGGGGTAAGCGGTCGCAGGAATCGCCACTACATCGCGAGCCGTGAGACCAAGAAGCGTCGGCAGCCACGCGACGATTTCTTTAGACCCGATCGAAGGGATGATGGAATTAATGTCCAAAGCGGTAACGCCGAGGCAACGCTCGAACCAGGCACGGGCCGCTTCGCGCAATTCTGGGAGGCCTACTGTCGTTGGATAGCCAGGCGCATTCGAGGCTGCAGCTAGCGCCTCTTGGATGATGGCAGGAGTCGGATCAACCGGGGTGCCGATTGAGAGGTCGATGATTCCATCAGGATGACTCCGTGCGATATCTCCGAACGGAACAAGACGATCCCATGGAAAATCCGGCAGCGTTCTCGCTGCCGGGTTTCCGTACGACATGGTTAGGCCTGTGGAGGCAGCGCCGACACCAGCGCAGAGTCTTTAGCCTGTGGGCCGAGCTTCGCAGCTCCACCTGGCGAGCCAAGGTCGTTGAAGAATTCGATAGAAGCCGCCGTGTAATCCTTCTGATCACCAGGGACGTCGTCTTCGTAGAAGATGGCGCTCACTGGGCAGACAGGCTCACAGGCGCCACAGTCCACACACTCATCCGGATGGATGTAGAGCATGCGCTCGCCTTCGTAAATGCAGTCGACTGGGCATTCTTCGATGCATGCCTTGTCTTTGACATCGACACAGGCCTGAGCGATGACGTAGGTCATAGCGGCTCCTTCATTCCGAGTGGACGATGTGCGAAAGGTACTCATCCCCCGCCAGTCGTGCAGCAACTGGTGCCACATTTTGAGAAATGTTTGGTTACGGCGCGATTCTGGGCGGCGGCATAGGTCGAGACTTAAGGTTCGGCGTGATGAAGTTGTATGACACTCGAGCTCGGGCTGCGGTCGACGTCGCACCGCACGACGGCTCGACCTTGACTCTTTACGCCTGCGGACCCACCGTTTACCGATTCGCGCACGTGGGCAACGTCCGCACTTTCCTGCTCACAGACCTCATCGCGCGGGCAGCAGCGCTAGCGAGCTACAAGATCAAAATCGTCCAAAACATCACGGACGTTGGGCACATGATCGACGACACGGGGCTCGGTGGAGCGGACGAAGGTCAGGGTGACACCGAAGACAAGTTGTTGGCGCAATCGCGCACTGAAAACAAGTCTGCTTTGGACATAGCCCGCTTTTATGAAGCCGCATTCCATACCGACCTCGCCCGTCTCAACATCAGGCCCGCCAACTCTTACCCCCGCGCAAGCGAAACTATCGGACTGATGATCACGTTGATTTCGACACTCATCGATCGTGGGCACGCATATATCGGTGGCGATGGTTCGGTGTTTTTTGATGCGCGGTCGTGTGCGGACTACGGCGCGATTAGCGGTAACCGACTGGACGCTCTCAAGCCTGGTCATCGCTTCGACGGCGAGACTGACCCCAACAAGAGATTCCACGCTGACTGGGCGCTGTGGAAATTTGCCCCTTCGACACGTACACAGCTTGTCTGGGAAACACCGTGGGGCGTTGGTTTCCCTGGCTGGCACACTGAATGCAGTGCGATGAGCATTGATCAACTCGGTGATCACATCGACATTCACACCGGTGGAATTGACCTTCGCTTTCCACACCACGAAGACGAACGCGCGCAGAGCAACGCTTTCGCTGAACACGATGTCGTGAAGCACTGGGTGCACGCAGAGCATTTGTTGTTTGAAGGTCGAAAGATGTCGAAGTCGACAGGCAATGTGGTGTTGGTCCAAGACGTCATCGATCGCGGCTTTGATCCATTGGCACTTCGACTTTCGTTCTTGGGTAGTCGCTATCGCACGCAGATTGATTTGACGTGGGATTCGATTGCTGCAGCAGACGCGCAGCTCAAGAAATGGCGCCAGCGCACATCGAATGTGGCAGGTGGTGTGGTGGATGACAGTGCGAAACAAGCATTCACGGCCGCATTCTTGGATGATCTAGATACCCCTCGCGCACTACAGGTGCTCAGAGACGTCGAAAAGTCATCCATGTCAGATGCTGACAAAGCTGCCTTCATCCTGTGGGCAGATGAATCTTTGGGACTTGATCTCGATCGCCCGGCTGACGTCGTCGATATTCCGCTAGAAGTGCAGCAGCTCAGCGACAAACGAGCAGCGGCGCGTGAAGCTAAGAATTGGGCCGCGAGCGACGAGTTGCGTGACCAGATTGCCGCACTCGGTTGGGAAGTGCGCGATACCGCGGGCGGTCAGGAACTCAGTGCCAAGTAATTGGCTGCAACTCGTACCACGAGTGTTTTGAACTCGTACCACGAGGGTTTTGAACTCGTACCGCTAGGCAGTGGGGGTGACTGAGGTGGTCGGGGTTGCTGTTGGTTTCTTGGTGGTCTTGGTGGGCTTAGGCGTTGGTTTCTTAGTCGGCTTCGCCTTGTAGGTGCACACCACTTCAGGCGCTGCGCGATAAGTCGTGTTGAACTTCTCGCGCTTTGCTTCGACGTCACTCTTGTAGAAGATTCGATCCACAGTGATCTGGAAGCCGATTACCGCATTCTGCTCGTGGCAATCGGGGGCATCATTTTCGATCGTTCGAGCCTGCGAAATATTGCGCTTCTCGCCGATAAGCGAATCAATCTTGTCCCACTGCTTGGTGCCCCAGAATTTCACTGTGACCGATGTGTTTGACATGTAGGTCGTAATGAAGACGCCGGTCGGATGAGGATTCTTAAAGCGCATGTCGAGTGAACCCCAGAAGACAGTCGCTTCGCGACCAGGCACATATCGATCTGGAATCCAGATGGAGTGCGCGCGCCACTCAAGAAACTCCATACCCGAGAAGAACGCACCGTTGAACATCGCGGTCGTAGCGGTCGAAACACCGCCGCCTGGCTCCATTTTGAAGACGCCACCGCCACCGATGATCCAACCATCGGTGTAGCCATTCTCGTATGTACGCTCGCGAATCGTGCCGTTCATCGAATACTCGGCTCCGGGCGCGAGGTACGTGCCGTTGATGTATTTCGCTGCCTGACCAATGTTGATGA
>JAFMIT010000083.1 GCA_017853815.1 Actinomycetota bacterium | reverse complement strand
GAGTTCAAATCGCACGGTTTCGTTGACGGGCAGGTACAACGCTGGTCGCTCGCCCGGAGTGCCGACTTCGTAAACACCTTCATCTAAGTAATTGAACGTCCACGACCAACGGAATCCAACGACGCCGACGCTGTGATGAGGTCCGTCTGTCAACGAGGTGAGTTCAGCTTGATCACGCCACGTGAACATGGCGAGCACCATGATCATCACCATCGGCGCGACGGTGTACAGGATTTCGATTGGCAAGTTGTATTTGATCTGCTCTGGCAATTCGTCATTGCGCTTGCGGTATCGAATCATCGCGTAGATCAAGAGACCCCACACGAGTGCGCCAACGAGCCACGCAGCAAGCCACGAGTTGGTCCACAACGACTCAATGATGGAGCCTTCTTCGGTTGCCGGTTCCGGCATGCCCATGCGCAAGAAGGCATCGCCACTGCATGCGGTTGCACTTGCCATCACTGCGGCGCCGAGGCCCACAGCGCGCCACTTACGTCCACGACCCGAGGTTCGCGAGGTAGCCACTCAATATCCCATCGATCACGCCTGGACAGGCCAGAGCAGACTGGCCCAGCAGGGCAGAAAATGATGGGGTTAGGTTACCTCAGAGCCTCACGTTTAGGCGGGGCGGGAGAAGGTTTTGGCCACGTCTTTGGCGTGAAGTCCGCCACTTTAAAGTCGCTACCCTTTGAGCGTGGCTCAGCAGCGGATCTACCTAGACGCGACCTCAGGTCAGCCGTGGACGACGGCGACCGACATATTGCCTGCCGCAGCGTCGTTCGGATGGGCGCTAGGAACTGGATTCCACGCTGAATCTGCCAAGAGCCGAGCGCTCGCAGAAACTGCGCTCGCAACCCTCGCTAGCGCGTGGGGAGTCCCTGTTTCCGGCATTGTTGCGGTTCACAACTTGTCTAACGCCTTCGCCCTCGCCGTCGAAAGCCTCGAAGGAAATGTGCGATACAGCCCGACAAACCGACTCGGCGCAATTGCGGCTATCCGTTCGGTCCATCCAAATGCTCAGGCTCTGCAGGTCGACCGCGGCGGCTATATCGAGCTCGCGAGCATTGGCGCAGCAGATTGGCTGGCTGTTCAGGCTGGAAACCACGAGACCGGCTCGCTCGACCCGCTCGCAGAGCTTCGCTCAGATACTGGCGCCAAGCTTCTCGTCGACGCCACAGAATGGGCAGGCCGAATGGACTCGGCACCGATTGGTGACGTCATCGTGGTTCGAGCCAGCTCGTGGGGCGGACCGCTTTCAACGTGTTTTGTTGTGTACCCCGAAGGCGCCCCGACGCTTTCTGCACGCAGACGACAAATGCTCTCTCCGGAACCAGCGCTAGTTGCGGTGGCTGCAAGCGCGCTTGAGCGGGTGGGCGACGTTCAGGCACGCTCGATTGAGCACCACGTGGCGCTGCGCACGCTCGCCAGCTCGCTGGACAAGATTCCAGGTCTGTCGGTGCATGCGGATTTCTCCAGGGCTCGACTCCCCCACATCCTGTCGTTCTCCGTCGAAAACATCGATGCCGAAGCGCTGGCACACGCCCTAGACCAGCGGGGCTTCGCCGTCGGCGCTGGTAGCGCTTGTGTTGGCGAAGTCGGCGAACGCAGTCATGTTCTCACCGCGATGGGGGTGCGGGCAGAGGGCAATATTCGCGTGAGTTTGCCCTTGACTGCGAGCGCAGACGACCTTGAAAAGTTCGCCGTCGCGGTCGCTGACGCAATCAGCGACTTGGGCGCCTTCTAACCAGGGACCTTCGCCTCAAGCACTAGCCCCGCGGGCAATTAATAAACGCTGCGATTTCAGCGGAAGCATCCGCGCCGTACGCGTGCGCAAAGCGATCGAGAAAAAGTTGCTGAGCGATGTGATACTCCTGCGTTCCCACTGTCTCAATCACGTAAGTGGCAAGTAGCGAACCTATTTGCGCACAGCGTTCGAGCGACACACCCCACGCCAGTCCAGCGAGGAAGCCAGCCCGGTACGCGTCGCCAACTCCTGTGGGATCAAGAATCTGTTCTTCTTTTGCGACGGGGACGTGGATTACCGCACCGTCCGCGGTTTCGATTTTCGAGCCTTTGGCACCAAGCGTCGTCACCCGCACCGCAACCTTTGTCGCAATATCGGCCTGCGTCCAGCCAGTCTTTTGTTCAATGAGCGAAGACTCATAATCGTTCGTGAAGAGATAGGTCGCACCGTTGACCAAGGCCTTGATGTCTTCACCATCCATGCGAGCCAGCTGCTGCGAAGGATCCGCTACGAAAGGAATTCCACGGAAACGGCACTCGTCGGTGTGCCGCAACATTGCTTCAGGATCGTTGGGGCCGACCAACACCAAATCAAGACCGCCAATGCGTTCAGCAATCGGTTGAAGCTCAATATCGCGCGCCTCAGACATTGCGCCGGGATAAAACGACGCCAATTGATTTGCTTCATCGTCGGTCGTGCAGATGAAGCGTGCGGTATGCCGAGTCTCAGAAACATGCACAGATTCGGTGTCAACATTGTGGCGTTCAAGCCACGAGCGATAGTCAACAAAGTCCGCGCCGACCGCACCAACCAACACGGGATGTAGGCCAAGCATGCCCATGCCGAATGCAATATTGGGTGCTACTCCGCCGCGGCGCACTTCAAGATCTTCCACCAGAAACGACAGTGAAATGCGATCGAGTTTGCCTTCAACGAAAGAGTCGCGGAAGCGACCCGGGAAACGCATAAGGTGGTCGGTAGCGATTGAACCTGTAATTGCAATCTTCATGAATGCCTCCAAGGCGAAAACTTAGCCTTCGATGCATCGGATTCACTCCTGCGGGGATAAAAACTCGCATGGCGGCTGGTGATGAATCGCGGAACCAACAGAAAAGAGCCCGCCGAAGCGAGCTCTTTTCGGAGTTTTGTCGGCTCACATGTGGAGCCGAGATGTTGAAGCTGGTTAGCAGAATGACTTGCCGCAGCCGCAACCGCCGGTTGCATTTGGGTTGTCAATCTTGAAGCCTGACTCGTTGAGGCTATCGACGAAGTCGATGGTGGCGCCATTGACATATTCAGCGCTGAGACGATCAACAACAACGTTGACGCCACCGAAGGCCTTGACGACGTCGCCCTCGAGGTTGCTGTTGTCAAAGAACAAGTCGTACGAGAAACCGGCGCACCCACCTGGTTTCACTGCAACGCGAAGGGCAAGGCTGCTGTCACCTTCAGCATCAATAAGTGCTTTGACTTTTGATGCAGCAGCATCAGTCAAGATCAAACCCGACGTGATGGTTTCGGTGATTTCCATGCGGACTCCCTTGTGATTCCTAATCGATGTGAAGAGCAGATGCGTAGATTAACGCAACCTGAGCGCACTTAATTCCCTCAAAACGCGTCAAGAGTTGCTGGCCTATCGGCCCCACGTGCGGGCCACACGTTCGAGTGCATCACTGAGGGCTGACGATGCGTTGGCGAAAGCCTCAGTTTCACCCACCATATCAACCAGCGAATAGACGCCGTGAACGCCGATCGACTGCCACTCACGACGTCCGAGATCGACCTGCCCAGCCACGACGACGACCGCAACGCCGAGGTCCAGGGCCGCACGTGCGACACCCGTGACCACTTTGCCCGAAAGTGATTGCCAATCGAACGAACCCTCGCCAGTGATGACGAGGTCGGCAGTTTTCAGAGCCGCATTGAGCCCCGAGAATTCCATAATCCGATCGATGCCGGCGCTCCGAATTGCGCCAACATGCAGGAGAGCAAAACCAAGGCCGCCAGCAGCCCCGGCGCCGAGTGCTACTGCCGCCGATTTTCCATCTGGCCGCCGACCCAGAACATCCGCGAAATGTTGAAGCGATCCCTCAAGCTGCATCACCAAGTCAGTATTCGCGCCCTTCTGTGGGCCGAAAGTGTTCGTCGCTCCCCGCAAACCCAGCAGCGGATTGTCCACATCGGTGGCAACTTCAATTGTCACACCTCTGAGGAGATCCGACACCACGGAAATGTCGACCGATGCAATGTCACGCAGCCCAAGACCACCCGAAGCCAGAGCATGCGTTATGTCTTCACCCGCGCCGTTTTGGGCTGTTGCCCCGAGTGCTGCGAGCAGCCCAGCCCCCGCATCGTTGGTTGCGGTGCCACCTAATCCGACCACTACGCGTCGTGCGCCTGCCGCAATCGCTGCCGCGACCAATTGCCCGACGCCAAACGTGGAGGTGAGCGCGGGATTTCGTTCGTCATCTGCGAGTAGGTGTGAGCCACACGCACTCGCGGATTCGATGTACGCGGTATCACCGACTAACAGCCACGATGCCTCGAGCGTTCGGCCAAGCGGATCGCTGACCAGCTCAGTGTGAATCTCGCCACCTAGGGCACCGTTCAGGGCGCTCACAAAACCTGGACCGCCATCAGATTGAGGCAGCGTGATGACGGAATCTTCTGGACGTAGGCGAAGCCAGCCGAGCGCCATGGCCTCAGCGGCTTCAGCCGCAGACAAGGTTCCCGTGAATGAATCGGGACAGAAGATGACGCGCACTGGGAGAAACTAAGTCATGAACGCGTGCCAAACTTGGCGGGTGACCACCAGTTTTGAAGAACCTGCAGCATCGCCACTGACCGCTCTCCTTCTCGGGGTGCGCGGTTCCGACTCAAAACAAGATCTCAAGAGCGAGCGCGGCGTGAGTTGCCCCGGAGATTTGCCGGCCGCTAGCGATCCCGACTTGGTGGAGCGAGCTCGGGCCGCAAAGGCAGCTCTGGGTGATCGAGTCTTTGTATTAGGGCATCACTACCAGCGTGACGAAATCATCCAGTTTGCGGATGTAACAGGAGATTCCTTCAAGTTAGCGCAGAAAGCGGCTGAGGCGCCGAACGCTGAATACATTGTTTTCTGCGGAGTCCACTTCATGGCCGAAAGCGCGGACATCCTCACTGGCGATCATCAGGCAGTCCTTCTCCCTGACCTTGCAGCTGGGTGCTCGATGGCGGACATGGCGAACGGCGAACAGGTCCGAGCCGCATGGGCGCTGTTTGAAGAATTAGGCATCGCTGGGGACATCACACCCATCACCTATATGAATTCGACCGCAGCCATCAAAGCATTTACTGGAGAACACGGCGGCACGGTCTGCACGTCTTCAAATGCCGAACGTGCGCTTGCGTGGGCTTTTGAGCAGAGGCCCAAAGTGTTTTTCTTGCCCGACCAGCACCTCGGTCGCAATACAGCCGTTCATGCCCACGGCCTCGCACTCGACGATTGCGTCGTTTACGACCCACACAAACCACACGGCGGTCTCACCGCTGAACAGCTGCGCGATGCGACGATGATTCTCTGGCGTGGGCATTGCTCAGTTCATGGACGATTCAGCGCCCAAAATGTTGCTGACGTTCGTGCCGAAGTGCCAGGCATCAACGTGCTGGTTCACCCAGAATGCAAGCATGAAGTCGTGGCCGCGGCGGACTTTGTTGGCTCCACCGAATTCATCATCAACACCCTCAACAACGCCGAACCAGGATCGGCGTGGGCAATCGGAACGGAATTGAACTTAGTTCGCCGGCTCGCGGCAGCCCATCCAGACAAGCGCGTCTCGTACCTGGATAAGACCATCTGCTACTGCTCGACTATGAATCGCATTGATTTGCCTCATCTGGTGTGGACTTTAGAGTCGCTCGTGGCTGGCAGAGTCCAAAACCAAATCACGGTCGATCCGTCCACAAAAAAGTGGTCCAAAGTTGCCCTGGATCGCATGTTGGCTCTCCCCGCACTTGGTGACTGACGCTCCCTGATTAGTCTGCGGTCATGGCAAACGACGCTTCCACTCCAACTGATTCCGATCAGCCATCCAAAACTGGCGCCAAAGGTCGAGCAACGCCCAAGCGCAAAGATGCTGAGGCGGCGCGTAAGCAAGCAGTGTCCGTGCCCAAGGACAAGAAAGCGGCGCGAGCCGCGATGCGCAGTCGTGAAGCGAATGCACGCATAGAGATGCGGCGAGCTTTTTACACTGGCGACGAAAAGCATTTGCCTTCACGCGACAAAGGGCCAGTTCGTAAGTTTGTGCGCAATTACATCGACAGCCGTGTTGGTGTCGGCGATTTGTTCGTGCCACTCGCGTTTCTCATCTTGATTCCGCTGCTCAATCCATCCGCTGCCGCGCAAGCAACAGCAAGCTTGTTCTGGACTTTCATGCTGTTGGCACTCATGGTCGACTCATTGTTTATCGCCATGCGCATCACCCGACTCGTCAAGGCAAAGTTCCCCAACGAATTGCGTCGCGGCGTGGTGGCTTACGCATTGTTGCGCAGCATCCAGATTCGCTTTAGCCGGCTCCCCAAACCAGTCGTCAAGATTGGCGGCGCGCCGCGAACCAACAAACTTCCCAAGTCGCTGCAATAGTTACTGGCAGTGCACTAGGCTCGATGCACAACTTCATAGGTTTTCGACATCCAGGGAAAGTTCGGTCCAATTCCGACGCTGACCC
This sequence comes from Actinomycetota bacterium, assembly GCA_017853815.1. Taxonomy (GTDB): domain Bacteria; phylum Actinomycetota; class Actinomycetes; order S36-B12; family UBA5976; genus JAFMIT01. Next base: position 1,185 of record JAFMIT010000083.1, on the reverse strand, counting down.
GCAACCGTAGGTCGAGTTTCTCGACAAGCCGGAGCACCTGGCGAAAACCACAACTCACACCAATCGTCGTGGTCTACGTAGGTGGCATTGCTGATGCCTTCGCGTTTCACTCAGGTGAACCGAAGGTATTTGTTTTCCGCATCCGTTGACCCGCTATCTCAAGGGACACGTTGTTATGCGTTTCATTTCCACGAGGTTTGCGGGCGCGATCGCTGCAGTTCTTGCTGCAGTCCTCGCCGCATCCTTCTTTGTCAGCCCTGCAACCGCGGCAAATCCCCGCGGTCTCTACGGAACTCAAGATGCGACCTACGACGGAGTGTTTCGGCAATCGCTCGCGATTATTGCCTTGCGTTCACACGGCGCTTCGGTTCCCGTGAGCGCTCAGAACTGGCTTATTAATCAGCAGTGCTCCGATGGAGCCTTCGAAGCTTTTCGCGCTGACACTTCTGCTGCCTGCAAAGACGCTGACCTCGAGGCCTACTCGGGCAAGGACTCCAACTCCACCGCACTCGGCGCCCTCGCGCTCTTAGCGCTGGGCAAAAAGGCCAAAGCAGCACGAGCGGTTTCATGGCTTCGCCGTGCTCAAAACCCTGATGGCGGGTTGCCCTGGCTCACTGGCCTTGAGAGTGATGCGGCGTCCACGGCGCTTGCGATGTTGGCTGCCCGCAGCAGCGGAGCACCAATGTTCAAAAAGAACGGCAAGACCATGGTGAGCTTCCTGAGAGCGACAGTGCTCGGTTGCGGAGTCGAGAGCAACAAGCGCGGTGCGGTTTCTTTCCAGAAGTCCAGCCCATTGGTCGCTAACGACCTCACTACGGCACAAGTTGCAGCGGCATTGAGCACCACACTCCCCATCACTCCCCAGCCTCGATCTTCTGCAAACGTCACCTTCGCTTGCCCTGGCGGCGTGCCTTCGACGAATGCAGGTCTCAAAGACGTCATGGCTGGATATCTTTCTCATCGTCTCGCCGACAACAAATTCACGATTCCATCCGCGTTCGGCACCGGCGTGGACTGGTCATCAACTTCCTGGTCTGTCCTGGCATTGCTCGGTGCTCGCCGAGGATTGGCAGAAGCCACGAAGACAGTCCAACAGTTACGCAAAAACGTCGACACCGTCATCCGCGGCGGTGACGAAAGCATCGAGCCAGGAAAAACTGCACTCTTGCTTCTCGTGGTGCGTGC
>JAFMIT010000082.1 GCA_017853815.1 Actinomycetota bacterium | reverse complement strand
CAGAGCTCAGCAAAAAACTCACTGTGCTCGACGGCGGGCTCGCAACCTCACTAGAAGCGCTTGGCCACGATCTCTCCGGCACGCTGTGGTCTGCTCGGCTGCTTCAGGATGAACCGACCGTCTTGGCAGACGTCAACAGGTCGCATGCTTTGGCAGGCGCCGATATCGTGTCGACAGCGTCGTACCAAGTTAGCCGTCAAGGGTTCGTCGCCGCCGGTTTCACCCCCGACATGGCGGACGCTGCTATCTCCCAATCAGTTGCCATCACTCGCGATGTCGCGAACTCGCTGTCCCGCGCGACGGGACGAACAATCGCAGTTGCAGGTTCCCTAGGCCCGTATGGCGCGGTACTTGCCGACGGATCGGAATATCGCGGCGACTACACAATCTCAGAATCGAATCTCAAGCATTTTCACCGTGAACGACTGAATGTCATGACGGCGGCGGCCCCGGACTTTCTTGCTTTCGAAACCGTCCCGTCCGTGATGGAACTGCGCGTGATTAATCAACTGCTCACTGAAGAGTTCACAGATATCCCCGCTTGGGTTAGTTGCTCTGCCGCAGACGGCGCACACATTTCGGATGGCACACCGACTGCCATCGCATTTCAGGAGCTCACCGCGGATGCTGTCGTAGCTTTCGGATTCAATTGCGTGAAACCTGAATATGTTGAGTCGTTGTTGGAGTCGATTTCGGCGGTCCGATCAGAGGTTCCCCGCATCGTGTATAGCAACGCGGGGCGCACGTGGGATGCCATCAACCGGTGCTGGCTCGACGCTGGAGCTGAGCTCGTCGACACAGCAACACTCAAGCGCTGGTATGAACTCGATGCCCGCATCATCGGTGGTTGCTGCGGACTTGGAGAGCTGCATCTGTCAAATCTCCGTGAGTTTGCAAACACACTCCATAACGAATGAATGTAAACGCCATGCAACTCAGATTTGCCGCTGGAAACTAGTAGTCGCCGCGGGCATCGTTAGCCACTATGACCGCTTCCCTCTCCCTCGCTGCGTCTCAGACGTCGCCATCCACCGCGGATGAGCAGACGTTGGCGCGACGTTGGGACCGCTGGGGTCAAGATCTCATCGATGGGATCACTGCGGTTTATCCACCTGAGACCGTCGAGCGGGTGCGCGAAGTAATTGAGCGCGGCTACGCCCAACGCAATGCCCGACTGCGCGAACGCGACGAAGAGCGTCTGCTCGCCCCCGATTGGTACCAGCAGCCTTCGATGATTGGTTACGCGGCATACACCGACCGCTTCGCTGGCACCTTCAAGGGAGTGCAGCGACGAATCCCGTACCTCAAAGATCTCGGGGTGACTTACCTCCACCTGATGCCGCTCCTCAAGCCGCGCACGGGTCCAAACGATGGTGGCTACGCGGTTGCGGATTACCGCCAAACCCGAGCAGACCTCGGCACGATGGACGATCTCGCAGAGATGGCCACCGCGCTGCATGAAAATGGCATCGCGCTCACACTCGATCTCGTGCTCAATCACGTCGCCGATCAGCACCAATGGGCCGAGAAGGCGCGTCAGGGCGATCCGAAGTACCGCAAGTACTTTTACATATTCGAAGATCGGACCACACCCGACGAATTCGAGAAGACGTTGCCCGAAATCTTCCCGGCATTCGCGCCTGGAAACTTCACCTGGGACGAGTCACTCGACGCGTGGGTGTGGACGACGTTTAACTCGTGGCAATGGGACCTCAATTGGAGTAATCCAGATGTGTTCCTAGAACTTCTCGACGTGATTTTGTACCTCGCAAACCAGGGCGCTGATTGTTTGCGGCTTGATGCGATTGCCTTCATCTGGAAGCGCCTCGGTACCGACTGCCAAAACCTCGAAGAAGTCCATGCCATCACGCAGGCGCTACGAGCTGCGGCACACATCGCTGCACCGTCACTCATCATCAAAGCAGAAGCCATTGTTGGCCCGAGTCAGCTCGTGCATTACCTCGGGCAAGGCAAGCACGCTGGCAAGCTTTCTGAAATTGCGTACCACAACTCGTTGATGGTGCAGATCTGGAGCGCCTTCGCTTCTCAAGACGCACGACTGATGGCAAGCGCGCTATCGCGTTTTCCATCTGTTCCAACGTCGGCTGCATGGGGCACTTACGTCCGCTGCCATGACGATATTGGCTGGGCAATTGACGACAACGATGCCGCAAGCGTCGGCTGGTCGGGCGATGGACACCGACGATTCCTGTCTGATTTCTTTATTGGTGACTTCGCTCAATCTTTCGCTCGCGGCGCAGCGTTTCAAGCCAACGAACTCACAGGTGATCGACGCATCAGCGGAAGTTGCGCGAGCCTGCTTGGTGTTGAACGTGCGCTCGAACAGCGTGACAACCTCGCACTTGATGTCGCTATTTCTCGAATTCGAATGTCCTACGCAATGGTGTACGCCTTCGGCGGAATTCCTTTGTTGTACATGGGCGATGAGCTCGGTCTGACCAACGACTACTCGTTCGAAGACGTGGCCGAACACGCTGACGACAATCGTTGGTTGCATCGGCCGCAGATGCCGTGGGAAATTGCTGAACAGCGCCACGACGGCAAGAGCATCGCTTCCCGAGTCTTCTCTGACATCGCACATCTGGGCCGAGTCCGCGCTGGTCTCGCGTCTCTCCATGCTGCCACGGCCACAAAGGTAGACGTGCCGGCTCACCCATCGATTGTGTTGTTTGAGCGTCGACATGCCGCGGGGAATTTTGTTGGAGTCTTCAACTTCAGCCCGCATCCACAACGACTGCATGTCGACCATCTCTGGGCGCGCGGACTGCATCGACTTCACGATGCGCTGACCCAACAGCAACTGACCATCGTCGGAGGTCATGTGATTGTGCCGGCTTATGGTGCTTGGTGGCTGACCAACAACTGACGCGCGATCGCCACGATGACGGCAGCAGCCGCTACAGCGTCGACGGAATCGCAACACTCAATGATGTCGTCGCGGTCGCATAGAAACCCCACGGATCACTAAAACTCACCATCAGATTCCAGACAGAACCAATTTCCCTGGCCGGCAGAGTGATTTTGAATCGGCCCACTCCGTCATACGCCACTGTCGCGCCGGCAATCGCTACACCGTTGTCGGTCACGACGATTTCTCCTGAGACTGCTGGCGCCGCACTGACGCCTTGTCGAGTCGAGGTGACGGTGAGTACGACCGGGACGCCTGCATCAGCCGTGTCGTATGTAACGCTGAGATCGACGGCCGATGCCGTGGTCTCGTAGTCACCAACTGCTGGCGTCCACGTTTGGGCCACTAACGCAAGAAATTGTTCTGTGCTGCCGTTGAACACATTCATGTCGAGCGACCCACCGTTCTTGATACCGAACTCCGCGCCGTTGCCGCGACTTGAGTACTGCCAGAACGTCCAGTTCATCCCCGTTGCTGTCGACCATGGCGTCGAATAGATCCCTGGCGTTGCACCGTTGTTGAGTCGCTGAATCGCCGCCGAATGCGTGATCTGTTCGCACTTGCCGGTCGCCGGATTAGTCGCGCACGTGTAGCGAGCAATCCACAACGTGATGTCTTTCCAGAATGGATCTGATCTGTCGAGTTGTGCGCTCAAGAATGAGGGGCCCGAGTACACAATCGGCATGCGGCCAGTCCGAGCTTTCATTTCAAGAAGCCACGTCTTGAGCCACAGGGTGACCGACTCTTTTGTTGAGATATCGGAGATGCCGCTTCCCGCAATTGCATCGGGTTCAAAGTCCAACACGTACGGCAAATCCATGGATGTGTAACCACCCATTTCAGCAAGTCGGTCCGCTGCCTGGATTGCTTCTTCACGAGCATCTTGGACCAATATCGCAGGATTGTTTGCAGGTCCGCTCACGTCAGGCATTGCAGGGAAGTGGTAAAGGCCGGTGTAAATACCAGCTGCTTGCGCCAATCGATGATCGTCGATCGCCCACTTTTTTGCACGTGCATCGGTGAGGGGAGTTCCATCTGATGCTTTGATAAATGCGAATCGAATCCCGCGGTCGTACGCGACTTTCCAATCAATCGGAAGGCCTTCATTTTTCGCAGGGTCACCCGTGACGTGCTGCCACCGGGAAACGTCGATTCCCCAAATGCGCGACGGGTTTCCGGGACCAACCGCGGCAATGGCATTCGGTGTCGGCGCGACGACAGAAATCGTGGTGGCAGGTGAGGTCGCTTCACCGCGTGAACTCTTAAGAATCGCGCGGTAGCTGTAGCTACCAGCAATCGCAGGCAGCAGCACGCGTGCTTTCCAGGTTGCGCGACTAACTTGAAAATCATCAAGCGGCATATCAATCCATGCACCTTCAACCTGCCGTTGAATAACAAGTTGCATGTTGGTGCCTGGATATTGGTGGGTTCCTTCGAGCATGACGAAAGTACCTGGAATCTGATTTCCTGCCAGTACGGAGATGGTGGCAGTCGGATTCGGCAGCGGAGCAGTCACGGTGACGACTTTCTTGAACGGTGCGCTGCGCGGGAACTTTGGTGCTACTACGCGCACCTTGAAGATGGTCGGTTTCAGCGGAGCTTTTACTCGCATAGACCATGTGCCTTTGGCGTCAGTGCGTGTGAGCGAACCGAAGAAAACCCACTTGCCGCCAACATATCTCTGACGCTTAAGCACGACGCCCGCGCGAGCCGGCGCGACCTTTCCGCTCAAGACAAAAGTCTTACCTATCTGGATAGCAGAATGACTCGACGTGCCATCGATGCGGGCGACAGGTTTCGTGCGAGTCGCTGGCGCCATGGCCGCCTCGGCAGGCACCGCAACTAGCGTCACGAGCAGCAGGCCGGCAGCAGCGCTGCGGAGAGTGTTACTTCGGATCACGTGCACTCCGATGTTGGGGGAAGGAGAGGATTATCGCAGTTTGTGAGCCCTTGGCGGAAATCTCTCCTGCTAGGTTCGCGCGATGACTCGGCGCGGCCTCATCCTGTTTATTTCGCTTTCCATCATCTGGGGTTTGCCTTACCTGTTCATCAAGTATGCGGTCGCTGAGCTTGATCCGAGCATTGTGGTGCTTTCGCGAACATTGCCCTCCGCGATTCTGTTGCTGGCCTGGACCGCCTATAAGGGCAAATTGCGCGGCAGCCTTCAGTACTGGAAGGTGGCGCTGCTCTTCGCGTGTGTCGAAATGCTCTTTCCCTGGTGGTGGATTACTGCGGCAGAACGCGAGATTTCGAGCGGTCTCACTGGTCTGCTTCTCGCCACCGTGCCGTTATTTGGTGTTCTGATTGCTCGGCTGCGCGGACACGATTCTGACGTCAATCGAAGTCAGCTGAGTGGGTTGTTCATTGGCATTGTGGGCGTAGCTTGCCTGGTCGGTCTCAATCCTGAGCACATCGAGATTTCTCTCGTGGCGGTCATAATGGTTCTCGCGTCGGCGTTTGGTTACGCACTTGGACCCGCGGTCATTAGCAGCACACTCAACAAAGCGGATGCCGCTTCACTCATCGCGATGTCACTATCCATCGTCAGCGTTCTCTACATTCCGCTCGCATTCGCGAATTGGCCCACGGAGATTCCAAGTAGCCGGGCACTCGGCTCGATTGCAGTTCTATCGCTGGTGTGCACGGTCGCGGCGTTCTTGGTGTTCTTCACTTTGATTGATGAAGTTGGGCCAATTCGCGCAACGCTCGTTACGTACATCAATCCTGCGGTGGCATTAGTGCTCGGTGTGATCTTGCTCGACGAACCGATTACGGTCGGCTTGATCATCGGTTTTCCGCTAGTGCTTTTGGGCTCTTGGCTGGCTTCCCGCACACCCGCGCCCCGTCCGCAGGTTCCGCAGTCTTAACGTTGAGTTAGCAGGGCACTGCGATTTTCAGACTCTGCCGCCTGCGCCCACACAATCACGCCATTCCATCGTCCGAAACCTTCAGTCATGGAGATGTGGCCGGCACCTTCGAAAATCACCGGCTCAATACCTAGCGGCTCCGCGTACGTAGCGCGCACTCCTCGCGGAAGCCACACGTCGTCTTCGCTTGCCAACAGAGTCACCTGCTCAACCGAACGATCGAGTCCCGCGCGGACTGATGCGGACGAGGGGTCGAGACAAAAGTCAGTACGTTCGGCAATCAACTCGGGGTCGGCCGGAGCGACGAGCAACAAGTGCTCGATACGTACTGCCGAGGCGGCTTTCGCCAACAGCCCAAGAATCGAAACACCGCTGAGTGAATGAGCTACGACTGTCACCGCCTGAACCCCGCTTTCGTGGAGAAGTTCGAGTTCGGTCTGAACGACCTCATGCCATTGCGACTCTTGAGGCGAATCGGGGTTCGGCAGCTGGGGATAGGCCACTTGATGTCCAGCGGTACGCAGGGTCGTCACCAAATGACGTTGCCAGTGGTCTGGCCATCGGTGGTTTTCGAGCCCGTGAAGCACGAGAAAAGTGCGCATAAGGGAATCTTGCCGTCGATTTGCGGAAAATGAGGAACATTGCTTGACTACGTCAACTAATTGACCCCATCAACCAAAGTGAGATTTGTGCAGAACCCAGACGTTCGGACGATTTCTGAGGCTTTTGCCCGCCTCATGAAGCTCGGTCAGCGCGCTCGCTCTCGCGGCAAGTCTTTCGGGGGTGTTGATCAAAACGGCTATGTCATCATGAAATACATCGTGACGACCGGAGCCTGCCGAGCGTCAGAAATTTCCGAAGCGGCCGCGATGGATCCGTCCATCGTGACTCGACAAGTCCACCAACTCATCGACGCACAATTGCTAGAACGCTTCGCTGATCCCGTTGACGGTCGCGCGAGCTTGCTTCGCTCGACACCTGCTGGAATGGATTTCTTCGACGCTCATCGCTGCGCCAAAGACGCCTTCTACGCCAATGTTTTTCACGACTGGCACGACAAAGACATCTCAACACTTGCCACACTTCTTAACCGCCTCAATAACGACATCGAGTCGGCGCTGAATCTTGAAGAACCTCAAGATTCTCAATCCCTACACCAGGAGAACTAATGTCCCACGAAACCCCAGAGGTCGAGCAGAACAGCTTCCTCAAGCACGAAGAGATCATTCCGATCTTGGTGGGCTTGATGATGGGCATGTTCCTTGCCGCTCTCGATCAGACGATTGTTGCCACGAGCATTCGTACCATCGGCGATCAGCTCAACGGCCTTTCGCTGCAGGCGTGGGTCACCACCGCTTACCTGATCACGAGCACCATCACCACCCCGCTGTACGGAAAACTGAGCGATATTTTTGGTCGCAAGCCGCTCTTTATCTGGGCGATCTCACTGTTTGTTGCGGGTTCCGCTCTGAGCGCCTTCTCGAGTTCCATGTTCATGCTCGCTGCTTTCCGCGCGGTGCAGGGTCTTGGCGCCGGCGGTCTGTTTACTCTCGCTCTCGCCATCATCGGCGACATCGTTCCGCCACGTGAACGGTCGAAATATCAGGCATATTTCATCGCAGTGTTCGGTACCTCAAGTGTTCTTGGACCTGTTATCGGCGGCTTCTTCTCTGGCCAAGCATCAATTTTGGGTCTCGATGGCTGGCGCTGGATCTTCTTCGTCAACGTTCCTGTCGGCATAGCCGCTTTGTTCATCGTGAATCGCACACTGCACATTCCAGGGTTCAAACGTGTGGATCACCGTCTCGATTTCTCTGGTGCTGCAGCACTGAGCACTTCACTTGTTCCACTTCTGCTGGTGGCCGAAAAGGGTCGCGAATGGGGTTGGACTGAGACGAACTC
>JAFMIT010000081.1 GCA_017853815.1 Actinomycetota bacterium | reverse complement strand
AGAACTGCATCTTTTGGCATACGTGCCATGTGTCTTCTCCCAATCTCAATGGACAGCCGAAGGCTAGGCAACCAGAAGGTTAACTTTCATCCCAAAAGGGTCGCCTGAGGTGAACTTAAGGTGAACAAATTCAAGGGCGGCTCCTTAGTGGTGAATTCGAGATTAAGCGGTGGCGTTCTGGTTGCCGGTAGCGAGCGTGGCGCGGGCGGCCTCGAGCCGGGCGACAGGAACCCGGAAAGGTGAAGCGCTGACGTAATCGAGCCCGACCTCATCGAAGAAGTGGATGCTTCGAGGGTCGCCGCCGTGCTCACCGCAAACGCCGAGGGGGAGTGTGGGTTTGACGCTGCGGCCCTTTGCGGCGGCCATGCGGACAAGCTCGCCGACGCCGAATGGATCGATGGTCTCGAAAGGCGAGCTGCCGAAGATGCCTCGTTCGAGGTACTCGCTGAAGAACGCAGCTTCGACATCGTCACGGCTGAATCCCCACGTTGTTTGGGTGAGGTCGTTGGTGCCGAAAGAGAAGAAGTCGGCTGAGCGAGCAATGCGTTGTGCCGTGAGAGCGGCGCGGGGAAGTTCGATCATGGTGCCGATGGGGATGTGCAGTTCGACGCCGTACTTGTCGGCGACCTCAGCGATGATGGCTTCGGCTTCGCGCCGCACTGGTTCGAGTTCGGCGACAGTGGCGACGAGCGGCACCATGATTTCGGCGTGTGGATCGCCCTTTTCAAGAATGCGCACAGCGGTGGCTTCGGCGATTGCGCGGACTTGAAGCGAGAAAAGCCCAGGGAAGATGATGCCGAGACGTACGCCGCGCAAGCCGAGCATTGGGTTGGCCTCGTGCATGCGACCGACAGCCTGCAGTAGGTGACGATCCGCTTCGGTGGCTTCACCACGTTCTTCTGCCACGGCTACTTTGACAGCGAGAGCTGTGTAGTCGGGGAGGAACTCGTGCAGAGGCGGATCAATGAGTCGAATGATGACGGGCAGCCCATCCATCGCTTCGAGAATGTCGGTGAAGTCTTGGATTTGTAGTGGCAGCAATGCGTCGAGAGCATGCCGAACTTCAGCGTCGTTGTCCGCGAGGATGAGTCGCTCGACGAGCTCGCGCCGGGCACCGAGAAACATGTGCTCAGTACGCGCTAGACCAATGCCTTCTGCGCCCATGCGTCGGGCACGAGCAGCGTCTTCGGCAGTGTCTGCGTTTGCGCGCACACCCATGCGGCGGATTGAGTCGGCATGAAAAATCAGGTGATCGACGGCGCGGACGAGCGGATCGCCCATGATTTCTTGTGGCGTGAGTTCGCCATTGAAATATTGAGTGACTGCTGAAGCGGTGACTGGAATTTCGCCTGCGAAAACTTCACCTGTGGTGCCGTCAATGGAAATGAGGTCACCTTCGTTGAAGACGCGCCCGTTCGGAAGGCGTGCGATTTTTGCGTGCGAATCCACTTGCAACTCGTCCGCGCCGCAGACCGCAGTCTTGCCCATGCCGCGAGCGACAACGGCTGCGTGTGAGGTCTTGCCGCCGCGACTTGTGAGAATGCCAACGCTTGCGACCATGCCCGCGAGATCGTCGGGATTTGTTTCTTTGCGCACAAGGATGATTTTCATTCCTGTTGCTGCGAGTTCGACTGCGCGTTCGGCAGAGAATGCGATGTGACCGACAGACGCTCCCGGTGATGCTGCAATGCCGGTGGTGAGCAGGTCGCGTTCTCCGTCTTTGACGAAGCGAGGGAACATGAGGTGCATGAGTTGTGCACCGGTGACGCGTTGGAGCGCCTCCGTCTGGCTGATCAGACCTTCTTCAACGAGCTGAACAGCGATGCGAAAAGCGGCCGCAGGCGTGCGCTTGCCGACTCGTGTTTGAAGCATCCAGAGCTTGCCGTTTTCGACGGTGAACTCGATGTCACAGAGATCGCGGTAATGCTGCTCGAGAGTTGTCATGACTTCAAGAAGTTGCGCGTGTGCTTCGGGGAGCGTGATGGCCATGTCGTCGAGTTTGAGAGTGTTGCGAATGCCTGCGACAACGTCCTCGCCCTGCGCGTTGGTGAGCCAATCACCGTACGCGCCAGAAACGCCGCTGGCTGGGTCGCGCGTGAAGGCAACGCCGGTGCCAGAGTCTTCGCCACGATTACCGAAAACCATCGTGCAAATGTTGACGGCGGTACCGAGGTCGTCGGGGATGTGTTCTTGGCGGCGGTAGAGCTTGGCGCGATCGCCATTCCACGATTCAAAAACTGCGCGGACGGCAAGATCGAGTTGTTCGTATACGCCTTGGGGGAAGGGTTTACCTGTGGCAGTGTGAACGATCTCTTTGTATTTGTTGATAGTGGCTTTGAGGTCATCGATGGAGAGCTCAATGTCGAGTTGGACGCCAGCCGCCTCTTTGATCTCATCGAGTGCCGTCTCGAACTTTTCGGATTCGATGCCTTGCACAGTGCGGCCGAACATCGAGATAAGGCGTCGGTACGAATCGAGTGCGAATCTTTCGTTGCCCGTCACTCGGGCGAGACCCACGACGGTCTCGTCGTTAAGGCCAATGTTGAGGACCGTCTCCATCATGCCTGGCATGGAGTATTTGGCACCTGAGCGCACAGAGACGAGCAGCGGGTCGTCGGCGTCACCGAAGTGCCGCCGTGAACGAGCCTCAGTCGCAGCGAGCGCGGTGCCAATCTGAGCGCCCATGCCTGCCGGCTCCCGGCCCTCGGCGAGGTACGCCTTGCAGGCGTCAGTAGTGATGGTGAAGCCTGGCGGGACGGGTAGCCCTAGACGGGTCATCTCCGCGAGGTTTGCGCCCTTGCCTCCGAGAAGGTCGGACATCGTCCTGTCGCCCTCAGTGAAGTCGTATACGTACTTGGTCATCCGTGGCCCCTTCGTCTGCACATTTGTTCACCACTCTGAACGGCTGTGATGATGAACGCACAGTAGCGCCCGCAGGGTGGGAAAAGTAAGAGGAGAAAGTCCATCTTTTTCGTGTCGACGACGTTCTCACGTACCAGAGGCGCCGTTCTGACGTACCAGAGGCGCCGTTCTGACGTACCAATGAAAAAGGCCCCTCGCGAACGAGGGGCCAAGTGGGGTGAGCGACGGGACTCGAACCCGCGACATCCTGGACCACAACCAGGGGCTCTACCAGCTGAGCTACGCCCACCATGCACATGGTGCGGGCGGGAGTGTAGCGGTGTTTGGGTAAGGGGTTTTACTTGGTCGTCAGATCGCTCGCGATAGAGCGAGCCGTCCTGGTGTCAGGGCCATCACCTTGGACGAAGACGGTCGACCGGTAATACGCGAGTTCCTTGATGGAATCGAAGATGTCGGCAAGAGCGCGATGGTTGCCTTCTTTTTGAGGTGACGCGAAGTACACGCGCGGAAACCAGCGGCGAGTCAGTTCTTTGACTGACGACACATCCACGATGCGGTAGTGAAGATAAGCGTCGAGAGTCGGCATGTACTTAGACAAAAAGCCACGATCGACATAAACGCTCGAACCCGCAAGTGGTGCCTTGCGAGCTTCAGAAACATGACTCTGTACGTAAGTCAGAATCAACTGTTCAGCATCACTAACACTGATGCCTTGTTCAATCTCAGGCAAAAGCCCCGATGTGGTGTGCATGTTGATGACGAAGTCATCCATCTGTTCAAGTTCGTGCGCAGTCGCAGCCACGACATAACTCACGCCGTCATCGACTGGTTGGAGGTTGCCGTCTGTGACGACACACGCGATTTCGACAATGACATGTCGATCGAGTTCTAACCCCGTCATTTCGAGGTCAATCCATACCAACTTGTCGGTGTCTGCCATAAGGTAAGCGTAACGACGGCCGCCCACGCCTAGACAGGAGTTCCGCAAATGGAGTCCCTCGCCCTGCTGGTTTCAATAATCCTCATGGTCACCATCTCACTGGGACCAATCTCGGTCGTACTTTCGCGGTTCAAAGCACCTATGGCTCGGCTGTTTGGCTACGTGACCGGCGGCTTAGGTGTCGCGGCAGGAATTTTGCTGTTGGTGAGCGTTGATTCTCGCGGCGGAATGATTATTGGCATCATGTCTGCGGCCCTGGGAGCTCTCGGTGTCTTCCTTAACCTCAAAAAGAACGACCGCTAGGCCAGTTTCTTATCGCGACCAATAGTCAGTCGCGAGTCTCTTGCAAGTGGTGCCCGTTTTCGGCGCGCTGCGGTTTGTGCTGACTACCTTTCGCCCCACCGAACCGAGCAGGGGCATTTATGACGACACCGCCATCCAAACCAGCGCGACCACAAAAGGCGCAAGGTCAGTGGGCGTTGGGCTACCGCGAACCGTTGAATCCCAATGAGCGCATGAAGCGCGATGATGATGGTCTCAACGTTCGTGCTCGAGTAGAGAACATTTATCAGTACCGCGGATTTGATTCGATTCCAGGTGATGACTTGCGTGGTCGACTGCGTTGGTGGGGTTTGTACACCCAACGCAAGCCAGGCATTGATGGCGGCAAGACGGCATTGCTTGAACCGCACGAGCTTGATGATCGTTACTTCATGATGCGGGTGCGCTCGGACGGTGGTCGACTGACTCTCGAGCAGATGCGCACCATCGGTCAGATTGCGATCGACTTCGCGCGCGACACGGCAGATGTGTCTGACCGTCAGAACATTCAGTTGCACTGGATTGCGATCGAAAACGTTCCCGAGATTTGGCGCCGACTCGAAGCTGTCGGTCTCTCAACTGCCGAAGCGTGTGGCGACGTGCCGCGCGTCATTCTAGGCTCACCGGTCGCTGGCGTCGCAGTGGATGAACTCATCGATGGAACGCCTGCCATCGAGCAAATCCTCAATACGTATCTCTTAGATCCACAGTTCTCTAATTTGCCCCGCAAGTTCAAGAGCGCCATCAGTGGTTCACCGCGACTCGATGTTGCACACGAGATCAACGACGTCTCCTTCGTTGGCGTTGTGCACCCAGAGCACGGACCAGGTTTCGACGTGTGGGTTGGTGGTGGTCTCTCAACGAATCCGCATCTCGCAGTTCGCCTCGGCGCCTGGGTGCCGCTCGCAGAAGTGCCTGAAGTATGGGCCGGTGTGTGCGGGATATTTCGTGACTACGGCTACCGTCGCATGCGCACCAAAGCTCGGTTGAAGTTCCTGGTGCAGGACTGGGGTGCTGAGAAGTTCCGTGACGTCCTTGAAACTGAGTATTTGAAGCGTGCACTTATCGATGGCCCAGCGCCAGAAGCAGTCGCGTCGGATGCCCGCGACCATGTCGGTGTGCATCCTCAAAAGGATGGTCGCGTATATGTCGGCGCAGCCCCAACAGTCGGTCGACTGTCGGGAACCAAGCTCCTGCACATTGCTGATTTGGCCAAGGCTGCTGGTTCAGATCGAGTGCATCTCACCGCACACCAAAAGATTGTCGTGCTCAACGTCGATCCCGCTCGGGCGGATTCGCTCGTGGCTGGCCTCGAAGAGCTCAACTTGTATGTGGGAGCATCGCGTTTTCGGCGCGGAACGATGGCGTGCACTGGCATCGAGTACTGCAAACTCGCGATGGTTGAGACCAAAGCTCGTGCCACCGAGCTCGTGCAAATCCTCGAGAAGCGATTACCTGATTTCGACCAGCCGGTCGCCATCCACGTCAACGGTTGCCCAAACTCCTGCGCCCGTATTCAGGTTGCAGACATCGGGTTCAAGGGAATTCGTGCCCTCGATGAAAATGGCAACGATGTTGAAGGCTTCCAAGTTCATCTCGGCGGACGGCTCGGACAGGGCGCAGGTTTTGGCAAGACTGTCAAGGGTCTTCGTTTGCCAGCGGAACGAGTTCCCGCATATGTCGAAAACCTGCTGCGAACCTACGAAGAGCAGCGCGAAGCTGATGAGGCATTTAGTGACTGGGCGCTGCGCGCAGACGAGGCTCTCTTTCAGTGATCGAATGGGGCGAAATTCCGATCGGCGCACCAGCCACTGATGAACGCCGTTCATCAGATGAGTTGGAGGTGCTGGCTCGGTATGCCGCTACAGACCTGTCCGGTGCGAGTGCTCCAGAAATTATTCGCTGGGCTGCAGATGTTTTTGGAAAGCGAGTAGTGCTTTCGCAATCGATGGCCAACACGGTTCTGGCTCACCTCGTCAACGAGGTGGCACCAGAAATTGATGTCATCTTTTTGGACACGGGGTATCACTTCGAACAAACGCTCGCGACGCGTGACCAGTTGCGCTCGCGTACTCGGCTCAACATTATTGATGTGCGGGCACCGCAGTCGCGCGAAGAACAAGAAGCGGCACTCGGCGCAGACCTTTTTAAAACGAACCCAGATCTCTGCTGCAAACTCCGCAAAGTGTTGCCCATGGAAGAGAAGCTCAAGGACTACGACGCTTGGATGACTGGCATGCGTCACGCGACTGCCCTGCATCGCAAGGAGCGTCAGGTGGTCGAGTACGACGCTGAACGTCAGGTTGTCAAAGTTGCGCCGATGCTGCACTGGTCTGAGGCGCAGGTCTTGCAATACACACTCGAAAACGATGTCATCGTCAATCCGCTCATGTACGACGGGTATCCGTCCATTGGGTGTGCGCCGTGCACCAAGCGCGTTGCGCCAGGCGATGACCCTCGGGCGGGCCGATGGAGCGGGACTGGCAAAACCGAATGTGGCTTACACATATGAGTTATCCGCTACATCTGCAATTGTCATCCAAACTCGTCGTGGTCGTCGGTGCTGGCCCGGTCGGCACACGCCGAGCGCGTGATCTCGTCGCCGCTGGAGCAGTTGTCGTTGTGATTGCGCCTGAGGCATCCCAGGAAATCAAAACGGCGGTTCTGGACGGGCAGCTGAGTTGGTGGCCGCGCGCTTATCAAACAGGCGACCTCGAAGGTGCGTGGCTCGTACACATTGCAACTGACAACGGTGAGGTCAATGCGACCGTTGCTGAAGATGCGGAGGCAGCTCGAATCTGGGCAGTGAGAGCAGACGACCATGTGACAAGTAGTGCGAGCCGACCCGCGGTCAGTGACATTGAGGGCGTGACGTTCGGCGTGACGAGTGGTGACCCGCGTCGGTCAGTGGAATTGCGCGATGCTTTCGCGCGTCTCATTGCTGCCGGCGAGCTCGGCGGTCGACGTCGTCGCAACAGTGGTTCGGTGGGCAGCGTCGTCCTTATTGGTGGTGGACCAGGTGAGAGTGATCTCATCACAGTTCGAGGCCGCACAGAACTACTGGCAGCTGATGTCGTCGTGTACGACCGGCTCGCGCCGCTGGACCTGTTAGCTGAGCTCTCCGCAGATGTGGAACTCATCAACGCTGGCAAAGAACCACACCGCCATGCGCTCACTCAAGACGAGATTAATGACGTGATTGTTGCGCGCGCTGCTGAAGGCAAGAGAGTTGCGCGACTTAAAGGCGGTGACCCATATGTCCTGGGTCGTGGTTCAGAAGAAGTATTGGCGTGTATCGCGGCGGGCGTAGCGGTTGAAGTGGTGCCTGGAATTACCAGCGCTATTGCTGCACCAAGCGCGGCTGGAATACCTGTGACGCATCGGGGAATCACCACTGGTTTCGTAGTGGTGAGTGGACACGAGATCCTCGATCTTGAGCACATCGTGAAAAGCAAGCTGACCACTGTGGTGTTGATGGGCGTGGCAACATTGCCTGAACTGGTGAGCCAGTTCGCTCACCACGGTGCTGTCCCAACCACGCCGGTCGCCATCATCGAAAAAGCGTTCAGTCGCGAGCAGCGCACTCTCCGCTCGA
>JAFMIT010000080.1 GCA_017853815.1 Actinomycetota bacterium | reverse complement strand
GGCAAGTACTACCGCATGACGATTGAAGAATCCGATGCTGCACCTGTCGATGTTGTGCAGGCGCTCAAGGATGCACAGGTGGATGTGCTTGTTTGCTACTTGCCCGTTGGCTCTGAAGAAGCTGCAAAGTTCTACGCCCAATGCGCCATCGACGCAGGCTGTGGTTTCGTCAACGCATTGCCAGTGTTTATTGCCGGCACCAAAGAATGGGCTGACAAGTTCACAGCTGCTGGCCTGCCAATTGTTGGTGACGACATCAAGAGCCAGGTCGGCGCGACGATTACGCACCGTGTCATGGCGAAGTTGTTTGAAGACCGCGGTGTGATTGTTGATCGCACGTACCAGCTCAATGTTGGTGGCAACATGGACTTCATGAACATGCTCGAGCGCGATCGTCTCGAGAGCAAGAAGATTTCGAAGACGCAGGCCGTTACTTCGCAGCTCGCACACGATCTCGGTGAACGCAATGTTCACATTGGGCCATCGGATTACGTTGCGTGGCTCGATGACCGCAAGTGGGCATTCGTCCGCCTTGAAGGCCGCGCATTCGGTAACGCACCTTTGAACTTGGAATACAAGCTTGAAGTGTGGGACAGCCCGAACTCTGCTGGTGTCATTATCGATGCGATTCGCGCGTGCAAGATTGCGCTCGATCGCAAAATCGGTGGACCAATCCTTTCTGCGTCGTCGTACTTCATGAAGTCACCACCGATTCAGTACACCGACTCTGAGGCTTACCAAGCGGTGGAAGATTTCATCGCTGGCACTGTCGAGCGCTAAAACACCGTGGAGCGCCAGCCCGCTTCGCACTCGCCGAACTACATCAGGACGCCGCAACCACTAGTTTTGCCCGCATGCACACTCCGGACCCGATCACTGAACCGCTCAACGAGCAACTCACTGATCAGCCGCGAGTCACATGGCCCGAGGTAAAGCAGTTGTTGCGGCGTCCATCTTTTCGGGCGCTCGTAGGCACTCGCGTCGTGGGTCAGCTCGGTGACGGCATGGTGCAGGCGGCGCTTGCGACATTTGTGCTGTTTAGCCCTGAGAGCCAAGCCACACCTTCCAAAATTGCGACCGCTTTCGCGATTCTGCTGTTGCCATATTCCATTTTCGGTCCCTTCATCGGAGTCCTCATTGATCGCTGGCCGCGCCAACGCATCTTGATGTATGTCTCGTTGGTGCGAGCAATGTCTGTGCTGCTGATTGGCACAGTGGTCGTCACCGGTGACGAAGGTGCGCTGCTCGGGATCGCGGTGCTGGTGTCACTTGGTATTGGACGCTTCATTCAGGCGACGCTTTCGGCGTCCCTGCCACACGTGGTGAGTGGTCGCGAGCTAGTGACGGCCAACGCGTTTGCACCGACGGCGGGAACTCTTGCGTCTGCTATCGGTGGCATGACTGGCGTTGGCATTCAAGCCGTCGGCGGCGATAACGGAGTGATTGTTGCGCTGACAGTGTCGGCGGTCATGCAAATGTGTGCAGCGCTGATCGCCAAGACGATGAACCGAAACCTGCTCGGTCCCGACAGTGTTGTGATGGGCATTCGCGAACAGATGCTCGCAGTGCTTGGGCAGCTTAGGTCTGGCGTAAGCCATCTCCTCGAACGGGAAGCTGCGCTGCGCGCTTTGCTCGTTGTCGTCTGTCATCGCATTGTGTTTGGGCTCGTGACGGTCACCGCGATCGTGCTGCTGCGCAATGGTCTCAATGTTCCAGAGGCTGCATCCACGGCACTCGGTGAGTTCACTTTCGTGGTCGGCGGCGCAGCGACCGGCGCATTCATCGGCGCTGTTCTCACGCCGGTGATGGCGGGCCGCATCGGCACCATCGCCTGGTCTCGCGTGACTCTTCTCATCGGCGCTGTCGGTGGTAGCGCACTCATGGCCGCGACGATGGCGCGGGCAGAGGCTGACTGGGCCATGTACGCACTGATTGGTTGCGGCGCGTTTCTCGGCTGGACTGGACAGTGCGTCAAAGTGTGTTCTGATGCCATCACCCAGGCGGCGGTCGATGACGATCATCGCGGTCGAGTGTTCGCGATTTATGACATGTCCGTCAACGTTGGTCTCGTGATTGGCATCATCACTGCCGCGACCTTTCTCGCACCGAACGGCCGCAGTGCCTGGGCCGTCGGATTCATCGCCATCGTGTTGGCGTTGGGGACGCTATTGCCCCGAAGTCCCCGCGTGCCACGCACGTAACGCCACGGTCGCTTCTTCTTCTGACATCGGTCCGTTGTCGAGACGCAATTCCAACAGATACTTGTATGCGCGACCAACTTCAGGTCCAGGCTTAATGCCAAGAATCGCCATGATCTGCGCGCCGTCGAGGTCAGGTCGAATCGAGTCGAGTTCTTCTTGTGCCTTGAGTTGTTCGATGCGCGCTTCTAGCGAGTCATATGTAGACGCGAGGGCCGCGGCTTTTTTGCGATTACGGGTCGTGCAATCTGCGCGAGTCAGTTTGTGCAAGCGCACGAGTTGATCGCCTGCATCGCGGACATAACGACGCACCGCGCTGTCAGTCCATTCGCCAGATGAATAGCCATGGAAGCGCAGGTGTAGTTCGACGAGCGTCACAACATCATCGATGATTTCGTTACTAAACCTCAGCGCTGCCAACCGCTTTTTCGCAAGCTTTGCACCAACCACTTCGTGGTGATGGAAAGAAACTCCGCCACCGTCTTCAAAACGCCGCGTCTTTGGCTTGCCGATGTCATGCAACAGCGCCGCGAGTCGTAACACCAGATCAGGTTCGAGCTGAGGGGCGTGAGAGGTCTCGAGTTCGATCGCCTGCTCGAGCACAATCAACGAATGTTCATAGACATCTTTGTGTCGATGATGTTCATCGATCTCGAGCTGCAACTTCGGCAGCTCTGGCATCACGTGCTCTGCAAGTCCAGACTCCACGAGCAGCGTCAGACCAACGCGTGGCGATGCTGCCATCAAGAGCTTGGTGATTTCATCGCGAACACGCTCTGCCGAGATGATGGCAATTCGGTCGGCCATAGCTTTCATCGCAGCGACCACTTCAGGTGCGACGTCGAACTGCAACTGCGATGCGAATCTAGCCGCTCTCATCATGCGCAGTGGATCGTCGGAGAACGAATCCTCGGGTGTACCTGGGGTGCGGATCACGCCCGCCGCTAGATCGCGCAAACCATTGAAGGGATCGATGAGTTCACCGGCTGGAAGTGACAGCGCCATCGCATTGATCGTGAAGTCGCGACGGAGGAGGTCGTCTTCGAGTGACTGGCCGAACGCCACCTCAGGCTTGCGCGAATCTGGGTCGTAACTCTCGGCCCGGTACGTCGTGATTTCGAGTTGTTGCCCGTGGCGGGAGGCGCCGACCGTTCCGAATCGAATCCCGACATCCCAGGTCGTATCCGCCCAGCCTTTGAGCACCGCGAGGGTCTGCTCAGGAGTGGCGTTGGTGGTGAAATCCAGATCTGCCTCGCCGCGGCGCAAAATCGCGTCCCGGACCCAGCCGCCCACGAGGGCGAGTTCGAAGCCTGCCTCAGCGAATCGGTTGCCCAAATCCGACGCCACAGCGGGAATCTGGGCGCCAGTATTCGCAGAACTCTGACTCACAAGGGCGGAGACTACGCAAGTTCCGAGGGCTAACCTTGCGCTCATGAGTATCCGTCGACCTTCGTCGGGCCGTCCTCGTAGGGGCGCGCCACGTCGTGGGCATCGCGTTGAAACCAGCGCAGGCGGTCTAGTCGTAGAGCGAGAGACGATGCGGGCGGTCATCATTGGCCGGCGCAATACCCGCGGTCGTCTCCTGTGGTCACTTCCGAAAGGTCATCTCGAAGAGGGCGAAACCCCCATCGATGCCGCGATTCGTGAAGTGCGTGAAGAGACCGGCCTGGTTGGCGAAATTGTTGGGGAGCTTGGGGTCATCGACTTCTGGTTCCAACAAGAGCGAACCACGATTCACAAAACCGTCCACCACTTCTTGATTCTTGCTCGCGAAGGTGAGTTGACCGCCCAAGAGGGTGAAGTCGACGAAATCGCCTGGGTTGCACTTGATCAAGTCGCTAAGCGACTCACACACGATGATGAGCGGCAGCTCATCACCAAAGCGCAAAGTTTGTTGGCTGACCTCGCATGAGACGGTGGTTGAGCGGCAGCGTGGTTGCGCTGCTGATGCTGGTTGGTTTGATGCCCACGGCGCAGGCCGCGGGCGGTTTTGATCTGACCCTCGATCGGCTTGAACCTCAATGGCTCGATCAACCCAGCGCCGTGACTTTGTCGATGACCATCAATGCGAGTACCGCGTCGACAGACGCTGTGAGCTTGTCGGTTCGGCAGAGCGAAAAACCGCTCGCAGGGCGCTCCGACATCGCGAGCGTGATGAGTGGTGCGAGCAAGATTCCTTCCATCACCATCAAGAGCGCAAGCACTGGCATTCCGTTGAGCGAAGGCGCAAACGTTTTCGATCTCACGCTGTCGCCAGACGAACTGAAGCTCACTGACAACGGCGTGTACTTGTTGCACGTCACCGCCCGCGCCGGCGCCACCAAATCTTCGTTCGATGTGCTGCTGCCATATTTCAATACTCGAAACATCGGGAGTTTTGAGCCACTCAAAGTGCTGCCGTTGTGGACAGTCGCGGCTCGGCCGAGTCTGACTGTGCGCAACCAGTACCTCAACCAACAGTGGGTGGATGCCTTCGGTGACACTGGCTCCGTTGGTGCAGTGGTCAAAGCCGCAGCGGGTCGCAGCGACCTCACGTGGCTCATCGACCCAGACACCGTGTGGACTGCAGAGCGGATTGCCGGTGGCGGCGAAGTTCTCGGTCGCAACCTCGAGGTGATCACTGGAGACCAATCGACCGCGGCAGCGAACTGGCTCGAGGCCTTGAAGTTCGCGACTGGCGAATCGAATGTCTACGCACTGCCTTATGCCAACGCTGACGTCAATGCGCTTATCAACAATGGCCTCGTCGAACTTGCTACCGCGGCCGTCACGCACACCCAAGTCCTCACCGACACCTTGCAGCGCCCGCAGATTGCCCGCGCGGCGATCGCGCATCGCGGCGACTTCTCGTACAACACCTGGAAATGGCTCAACGACCAGGGTCTCTACATGACGATTTTGAGCGATGCGAAATATGCCTCGACCACCTCGGCGTACACAACGAACGGTGTTGCAGTCTTCGCTAACGGTCGAAAGTCGCTCGTTGTCGACACACAGGCAACGCGTCAATTCACGGGCGCACTCGCCGCGAATACGCGCAGTCCGCTTCGCCGCCAGGCGCTTATTTCAGATTTGCTCGTCACGATGCTCGAGCGCCCTAACGATCCACGCGTGATGGTGTTGCGACCAGACACCACCGCCACCAACATCACGTACAACACTGTGGCTGACACTCTCGACGCCTTGTCTGTGCCATGGATTTCTTCGGTCACAGTCACCGATGCGCTTAAGGACGTCACGACATCAGATCGCAAGAATGCGCGCGTTCGCATCGGAGCTGCGATTCGCAAGACTGCGCTGAAAGACATCAAGTGGGTACAGCGTCGACGTGCATCTCTCGAAGGTTTGATTGGTGGCACTGCAGTCGATGCCGCAATCCAAGACGCTCAAATTCGACTCGCGTCGGCTACCTATCGCGGTACCGAAGTTCGAGCTATGCGGCTCGCGACCATCAACGATCTGCGTAATGTGATTGGTTCTGTCGAAATTATGTCGTCAGGGGCCGTCATGTTCCCGCGCGAAGAAGCCGTTGTTCCCATCACGATACGTAACGACCTGCCGGTCGAGGTAACCGTCCGCGTCATCGCTATCGGCGAACCGTCAGTTCGTGTGAGCCCAGCCGACGTAGGACTCATCACGATTCAACCTGGCAAACGCAAGAGCATCGAGATTCCCACCACGCTCGTTGGTTCCGATCTCGCGTTCTTGAATCTGCGGCTAGCCGACAAGGACGGTCAACAGTTCGGTGCCAGGACTCGCATTCAATTGTCATCGTCTGCGTATGCACAGGCGGCCTCTTACGTCATCGGTGGCGCTGCGCTCCTGCTCGTCGTCATGATTGTGGTTAATGCTGTTCGGCGAGTACGCGGCCGTAAGTCATCGAGTGATACAACAATCAGCGCTAATGAGTGACACAGGGTTGATGCGCAACAGCGCAAATATGGCGGCGGGCACCGTGCTTTCGCGCGTCACTGGTGTGCTGCGAGACATGTCCATGACCGCCGCGTTGGGCTTTTTTCTCGTTAGCGACGCCTACTCCCTCGGTAACACGCTTCCGAACATTCTCTACATTCTCGTGATTGGCGGCGCAGTCAACGCCGTCTTTGTTCCACAGCTCGTTCGCCACATGCAGACCGATGAAGACGAAGGCAAAGCTTTCGCTGATCGACTGTTGTCGGTGCTCGGTGTCGCTCTTCTCGCGCTCTCTGTCGTTTCGGTCGTCGCTGCGCCATGGATTGTTCGGATCTATGCCACCAGCGATTTGTCATCATCGGAATATGACTTGGCCGTCGCGTTCGCACGCCTCTGTCTGCCACAGATTTTCTTCTACGGCGTGTACACCTTGCTCAACCAAGTGCTGAATGCGCGCGGACATTTCAAAGCTGGCGCCTACGCTCCCATTCTCAACAACATTGTTGCCATCATCGTTTTCTTGGGTTTCTTGTTCGTCGCTCGCCCACAAGCAGATTCGCTGACGTCACTCACTCCATCACAGGTGTGGTGGCTTGGTCTCGGCACCACCCTCGGCGTCGCACTTCAGGCATTGATTCTTTTTCCGGCAGTGCGTCGCGCGGGCTACCGATTTTCGTTTCGCACTGACTGGCGCGGATCAGGTCTCGGTAAAGCCGGCGGTCTCGCTGCCTGGACGCTCGGCTTGGTGGCCGTCAACCAAATTGCGTACGCCGTCATCACTCGACTCGCGACATCAACAAACGTAGCAGCTCAACAACTTGGTGAAGTTGCGACTGGTCTCACGACCTACCAAAAAGCACATCTGATTTTTATCTTGCCGCACTCGGTCGTCACCGTGTCAGTAGTGACTGCTCTACTGCCACATCTCTCAAAGCTCGCACACGACGGCCAACTCGAAGCAATGGGTCAGCGCGTTGGGCATGCTGCGCGCACAGTGCTCGCGTTGATTGTTCCGATGGCAATGCTGCTCGCGTTGACCGCACCCGAGATTTCGGTGGTGCTGTTTGGTAACGGTGTGGCTGGTGCTGATGCGGCGCGAGCCGCTGGCGAGGTGGTGGCGTGGTTTGCGATTGGTTTGCCTGCGTACTCGCTCATCTATGTCTTGTTCCGAGCCTGGTACGCCCTCGAAAACACCCGTACTCCGTTCTGGTTTGCCGTGCTCATCAACATCGTCAACCTCGGCATCGCGTACCCGCTCTTCATGCAAGCAACTGTTGACCAAAAAATCAACACCCTCGCGATTGGCTACTCAGCTGCGTACACCATCGCCTCGACCGTCGCGTGGCTGCGACTCCGTAAGCAACTGTCGGGCCTGGACTCGCGTCGGACTCTCGTGGCAGTGATGAAAATGTGGCTAGCTGCAGCCGTCTCTGGCTCGATTGCGGCGATGGCACTACCGCCTTCAGTTTTCGGTTACGGGCCGCTTGGTGATCTCGGCAGTGTTATGGCAATCTGGCTGGTCGGCGGAGTCGGCTTCGTGGGACTGTCGGTGCTGCTGCGCGTGTCTGAAGTCACTGACGCCATCACTCTCGTGCGGCGGCGGCTCGGACGCTAACCGCAGGCTCGAGGAAATAACCAACCGCCTAGACTCGTTA
>JAFMIT010000079.1 GCA_017853815.1 Actinomycetota bacterium | reverse complement strand
CTCGTAGGCGTTGGATCTGGTGTGGTTGTGTCGGTCTGGAAACACGTGAAAATCACTGCTGAAGCAGCGTTGGTGAACCGAGCGTTGATATGCAAACCGCCAACCCAGTTGCCGTTCATAATCGTGTTGGTGGAATCGCGGAACTCCAGCTGGAACACGAAGTTCTGCGTGGTGATGTTCGGCGCAATCGACTTCTTTTGAATCACCTGAACGTCTGCAAGGGCGGGTGGACCCTCAGGACCTGGGTCACCCTGAAGTCCACGTGGACCTTGCGGGCCATCGTTGCCAGGAAGACCAGGTGCACCGTTGGTTCCTGGGTCACCCTTGGGACCTTGAGGCCCGACAATGGTGCCAGCGACGACTTTGACGAGAGTCTCGCCCGATCGGCAGGCCAGACCTGTGATCACGCGAACCGTGCCTTTGGTCTTGTTGACGCACAGTTTGGTTGTCGTTTGGCTCGCGGCACTGCCGGCTGTGAGTACGCCAATGAACACCGCCAACGCGGTGAAACTTGCGGCGACTTTGATCCGGCTCATGGGCACTCCTCGGGTGTTGGCAGGAGTTTACGGCGATTGGCCACACGGCTCGAACCGAAAATGGTCAGGATTGCATGAGAAATAGCCAAGGAAGCAGTTAGCGTGCGGCTATGGAAATCGCTCTCAAGCTCACGCTCATTCTGCACTTCATCGGCCTTGCCGCCCTTCTCGGTGGCTTCATGGCACAGATGTCAGCGCCCATCAAATCTGTGACTCGCTCCATGCTTGACGGTGCGTGGACGATGCTCGCGACTGGCATTGTCATGGTTGGTTTGTTGAGCTCAGGCGCAGTCGAAGACGAGCAGCCAGATCACATGAAGTTTGGCGTCAAGAGTCTTGTACTCACTGCGATTGTCGTTTTGCTGATGCAAAACCGCAAGAAAGAGTCCATCGAAAAGGGCACGTTTTTCGTGATTGGCCTGCTGTCGATTACCAACATTGCCATCGCCGTACTTTGGTAAGAGTATTCAGTTAAGAATGCTCAGTTGGTCGCAACGACCATGAAACCTTCGGCGTAGCGACCTTCAGGAAGACCTGCGTCTTTTGCGATCATCGCACCCCATTCTGTGATGCGTGTATCAAGATCCATGTGTGACGTCTGCGAGGTGTGCGCCCGCAAAGCGGCAAGTTTTTTGTCAATGGTGTCGGTGATATCAACAAAATGATCACGCTTGGGATTGCCCATAACCCAGACTTCTTCGACCGTCCACGGTTCGTAGCCCTGCTCTAGCAGTTCTGGAAAAGCGAATGGATTGCGCGCGTCTGGGTACACCGCCTGGATTGCAATCTCGCCGGCAGCGAGATGGTCGGGGTGCGAGGCGAAGATACGTTCCCAATTGCGCTCAGGCGACTGAATCAGCATCCGTTGAGGACGCACGCGTCGGATCGCCCGCACCACTTCACCGCGAAGCGCAATCGTGGGAACCAGATGGCCGTCTGGGTGTCCGAGGAACTCGATATCCGTGACTCCGAGCTCCGCTCCCGCGGCGCGCTGTTCGCGCTGGCGAAGTGGACCCATTTCGTGGCGGGGAGTGTCGTCGAAGCCGCCCTGGTCGCCGTTGGTCAGCAGGCAGTACGACACCTCAATGCCTTGGGCGGTCCAGTGTGCGATCGTGCCGCCAGCGCCAAAATCGGCGTCGTCTGGGTGGGCGTTGACCACGAGAATGCGTTCAACCTGGCTGTCTTCAAGCATGCGAGCTCCTCACTAGAGGGCTCATCGTAGGCAATCGTGCGCCGATAGGGATGACAGTCCTCGCACCTAAACTCCGACCAATGAATTCGCTGTTTGGTGACGATCCCGCTCAACCCGCCGCAGGTGGCTCTCAGCCCTCTGCCATGGAGTTGTCTGATCTCAACCCGCAGCAGGCCGCAGCCGTGCAGCACACAGGCACGCCGCTGTTGATTGTGGCGGGGGCAGGCTCGGGCAAGACCAGGGTGCTCACGCGCCGAATTGCATACCTGCTTGCGAGCCGACAGGCGTATGCCAACCAAATTCTCGCGATCACTTTCACCAACAAAGCAGCGGCTGAAATGCGACATCGAGTCGAAGAGTTGGTTGGCCCCGCGGCTCGCGCGATGGTGGTTTCGACTTTTCACAGTGCATGCGCGCGCTTTTTGAGGCGTGACGCAGATTTGCTTGGCTACACGAAATCGTTCGCGATTTACGACCAGTCGGATTCGCTTTCGCTCGTCAAGCGAGTCATCGAAAGTCTTGATCTCGATCCAAAAGTTCATAAGCCGCGCACTGTTTTGACCGCTATTTCCAATGCGAAGAATGAATTGCTGACTCCCGAAGAGTTTTCGAAGCGTTCAAGCAATTATGCCGAGCGCATCCAGGGCGAGGTGTACGTCGAATATCAGCGACGACTTCGGACGGCCAACGCGATGGATTTCGACGACCTGATTGCCAACATGGTGAAACTTCTTCGCGAGCATCCGGATGTGGCTGCGCGATACCGTGGCAACTTCCGTCACATCATGGTCGATGAATACCAGGACACAAACGTCGCTCAATACGAACTTATCCGCGAGTTGATTGGCTTGGGATCTGATGGTCCCCTTGGCCAGCTCTGTGTGGTGGGTGACGCCGACCAATCGATTTACGCGTTTCGTGGCGCGACAATCCGCAACATCGACGAGTTTGAACGCGATTTTCCCAGCGCCACCACCATCATGCTGGAGCAGAACTATCGCTCGACTCAGACAATTCTCAGCGCGGCCAATGCGGTGATTTCGCGCAATCAGTCACGTCGCGAAAAGCGACTGTGGACTGACTCTGGTGAAGGCGAACCGATTCGTGTCTACGTTGGTGACAACGAACATGACGAGGCGTCGTTTATCGCCGGCGAAGCGGAGGCCTTGCGCGCGCGTTCAGGATATCGACTCGGCGATATGGCGGTCTTCTATCGCACCAACGCGCAGTCTCGCGCTATTGAAGAAGTCTTTATCCGCACCGGCATTCCGTACAAGGTCATCGGCGGGACGCGCTTTTATGAGCGCAAGGAAATCAAAGATGCGCTCGCGTATCTGCGAGTGGTCATCAATCCAGCCGACGAAGTTTCGCTTCGTCGCATTATGAATGTGCCGCGTCGCGGCATCGGGGACAAGGCCGAGACCGCCATTGATGATTACGCCCTGCAGAACGGTTTAAGTCTTTTTGATTCCATGTTTATGGTGTCGAGCATTTCAGGCGTCCAGGCCCGCACAGCCAAAGCCATCACAGATTTTGTCGAACTCATTACGAATCTTCGCACTCTCGTCGAAGCTGGGGAAGGTCCATCCATCATTCTGGCGGCGGTGCTCGAGCAGTCTGGCTATCTTGCGGAACTGCAGCGCAGCGACGACCCTCAGGACGAAAGCCGAGTCGAAAACCTCGCTGAACTCGAATCGGTTGCCAAAGAGTTTGAAATTGAACAAGCCGAGGCAGATCTCGAGGGCGGATTACTCGAATATCTCGAGCGAGTTGCTCTGGTGGCCGATGCCGATGAACTTCCCGAAGAAGAAGCCGGGCAGATCACGTTGATGACTCTTCATACAGCCAAAGGGTTGGAATTCCCCGTTGTCTTCCTCACTGGACTTGAAGAAGGAACGTTCCCGCATTCGAGGGCGTGGCATAACCCAGCAGAACTTGAAGAAGAACGTCGGCTTGCGTACGTCGGCATTACTCGCGCCCGCGAGCGCTTGTACTTGAGTCGAGCCATGAGCCGCATGACCTGGGGCGCGCCATCCGCGGGCACACCATCACGATTCCTCGATGAAATTCCTGAAGACTTGTTGTCGTGGTTGCGCGGCGGACCGGATTCCAATTTGATGCGCACGGCACCGTCACGTGGTGGTTTCGGTGGCGCTCCCGCGATGGAACAGCTACTCAAGAGCCGAACGCCTGAAGAAGCCGCGACAGAATTTGATCTCACGCCAGGCGATCGAGTCACGCATGACAAATTCGGCATGGGCAAAGTGGTGGCCATTGCAGGCTCTGGCGCCAACGCTCAGATCACCGTGGACTTTGGTGGCGCGGTCGGCCAAAAACGGCTGCTTCTGCGTTACAGCCCAGTGACCAAACTCTGATTTTTCGCGCCCATTGCTGGCTTTGGCTTCAGCTTGGGCGGCGGATAGAAATCGGGCGCATCGTCTCAGCGAAAAAGTCATTGCCCTTGTCGTCGACAACCACGAATGCGGGGAAGTCTTTGACCTCGATTTTCCAGACTGCTTCCATGCCGAGATCTGCGAAGTCGAGCACTTCGACTTTAGTGATGTTGTCTTGGGCCAACCGAGCAGCAGGGCCGCCGATAGAACCGAGGTAGAAACCTCCGTTTTCTTTGCACGCGTTCGTCACCGCTGCACTGCGATTGCCTTTGGCCAGCATCACCATCGAACCGCCCGCCTTCTGGAAGCGCTCGACGTAGGCGTCCATGCGACCGGCAGTCGTTGGACCGAATGATCCAGAGGCATAGCCTTCAGGAGTCTTAGCAGGGCCGGCGTAATACACGGCGTGATCGCGCATGTACTGCGGCATTTCTTCGCCGCGTTCGAGCATCTCAAGAATGCGAGCGTGTGCAGAATCGCGCGCAACGATCATGGAGCCAGTCAGAGAGACGCGAGTTTTGACGGGCAGCTTCGAGAGTTGTGCCTGCACATCACTCATGGGCTGATTGAGATCGATCGCGACGACGTCGCCTGAGAGTGTTTCGTCGTGAATTTCAGGAAGGAAATGAGCAGGATCATGCTCGAGATCTTCCATAAAGATTCCGTCGCGAGTGATTTTCGCGAATGCCTGGCGATCGGCACTGCACGAAACCGCGATGGCCACCGGGCAGGAAGCGCCATGACGAGGCAAGCGAATAACGCGCACGTCGTGGCAGAAGTATTTGCCGCCGAATTGCGCGCCGATGCCGAATTCTTGGGTCTGCTTGAGAATCTCAGCTTCCATCTCGAGATCTCGAAAGCCCCAGGCCAACTCACTGCCTGAGGTAGGGAGAGTGTCGAGCGCTCGAGCAGATGCATATTTGGCGGTCTTCAACGTGTGTTCTGCACTCGTACCGCCGATGACGATGGCGAGGTGATACGGCGGGCAGGCACTCGTGCCGATCAGGCGAAGTTTTTCGTCGAGAAAGTTGCGCAGTGACGTCGGGTTGAGCAGCGCTTTGGTCTCTTGGAACAGATACGACTTGTTCGCGCTTCCGCCGCCTTTTGCCATGTAAAAAAGTTCGTACTCCATCTCGTGACCAGGTTTGGTGTCGAGAGCAATATCAATTTGAGCTGGCAAGTTCGATCCAGTGTTCTTCTCTTCCCACATGGTGAGTGGCGCCACCTGCGAGTAGCGGAGATTGAGATTTTGGTACGCATTGAATACGCCGCGAGCAATCCATTCCTCGTCACGGGCATCGGTGAGGACATGCGGACCACGCTTGCCGCTGATGATGGCGGTGCCAGTGTCTTGGCACATCGGGAGAACTCCACCGGCCGAAATGTTCGCGTTCTTCAAGAGATCGAGTGCGACGAATTTGTCGTTGCCCGACGCTTCTGGGTCATCAAGAATCTTGCGCAGCTGGGCTAGGTGGCCCGGTCGAAGTAAATGCTGAATATCGCGGATGGCGATTTCAGTGATCATTTGGATTGCGGCGGGATCCACTTTGAGGAATTCGCGTCCGGCCGCTTCGATGACTTCGACGCCTTCGGTGGTTACCAGTCGATAAGGCAATCCGAGGTCGGTCGTGGGGAGCAGGTCCGAATACTGGAAATCCGTCATGGCATAAGGCTACGCCGACTTGGCAATGTGGCTGAGGTGATGTGGCTGTGATGCGCGACATCCTGCACACTTGTCCTTTATGAGCGAAGAGCAGCCCACCACCATTCCAATTGAGCGCAAACGGGGCCGAGAGACGGCTTTGGACATGCTCCGGTCAATGGGCGTTTTGGCGGTCTTCGTCGGTTTCATTCTGCTCATCACCTGGCGGCCTTTGCCAGATAGCAATGGCATCAAGCCGGTCGATGCGTTTTCGGCGGCCAAAGCCGCGCAATCGCGGGCGGAATTTCCGCTGCTGTTGATGTCGCTGCCTTCGGGGTGGAATGCCACCAGCGCTCGGCTTGAGAAAGCGCCGAACGACAACACGAAGCATGTATGGCATATCGGCTATGTCACGGACACCGACAACTACTTAGCGGTGGAGCAGACGGATACGGCGTTGAGGGAAGCTTTCATCAAGGCCAACACCAATGGCCCGAAAGAGTCGAATCCGGTTCGCCTTGAATCAACCTCATGGTCGGTTTACCCCGCCACTAACGCAGTGGTGTTCGTCTACGAGGGCACGGACTACCTGGTGCTGGTGCGAGCCGACGAGCGCATGGATGCCACCAAAGCATTGGTCGCACTCGACAAGGCCGTCGCTACTTTTTAGGCGGTGGCTGCATCCTCGATGCGGCCGCGACTGACGAGTTAATCGCCTGACGGCAATCCGTCGTTGAGTTTCTCAGCTGCCGCGGCGAGGTGCGCTTCGCACACCGCGGTGATTTTTTCACCAATGCTCCACAGTGACATCAGGTCACTCAGCGGAAGGCTTGAGTCGTCGAGAGCTTCGACCACAGTGTTGAGCAAATCGCGCGCGTCTTCGTATGACAACTCGCTGACTTGTTCTGGAGTCAGGCTCAGCAGTTTTTTGAGATCACTCACGATTTCTCCTTGGAGTTAGATTTCTTCGAAGTCTTTGGACTGGAACTGGGATTAGACGTGGTTTCGCGAGTTGCGATGAAGTCACCTTCATGGACTCGGATGTTCACAGGACTACCTGGAGCCACGCTTGCCTGATCGCGAACCACCGAGCCATCTGGGAGCGTGACCACGGCATAGCCGCGAGCTAAAACAGCAAAAGGTGAGAGTGCATTCAAGCGATGTGACAGCTGCGCGATCCGGGCGTCCTCACGCTGCAACTTCATCGACAGTTTGTTGGTGAGTTGCTGTCGAATAGCGATCACTTCCTGAGTGCGCAAAGCCACAATCGACTTCGGTGAACGAGCGCGCAGTGCAGACGCTGACAGCTGGACATGTCGAGATTGATTCTCGAGCCACCGCCGTCGATGTTCCCGCAACTGGCCCTGCAAGTAGTCGACCTGCGCGGTTTCGTCCTCGAGGTCAGGAACGATCTTGCGCGCGGCATCTGTCGGCGTGCTGGCGCGAACGTCTGCCACATCGTCAAGAATCGGGTGGTCGTTCTCGTGGCCAATCGCCGACACCACTGGTTTATATGCCGCGGCGACAGCGCGCATGAGCCCTTCGTCGCTCCAGGGCAACAAGTCTTCGAATGAACCGCCGCCGCGAGCAATCACAATGACATCAACGTCTTCAATCTCTTGAAGTTCTTTCAACGCATTCGCGGCGGCTGTGGGTGTTCCCGCCTGTTGCAGCGGAATCTCACGAATGACGAACTGGGTGGCTGGCCAACGACGGCGAGCGTTGACGACGACGTCTTTAAGCGCATCAGTATCGCGACCAGTGATGAGTCCGACTTTGCGCGGCAAGAACGGCAGTGGACGTTTGCGATCGCTGCGGAAGAGACCTTCGATTTCGAGAACTTTGCGTAGTTGTTCGATGCGCGCAAGGAGGTCCCCAACGCCAACAGCTCGCAGCGCATAAGCGCGCAGCTGCAGGCTGCCCTTTTTGGTCCACCATTCTGGGTTGACGAGCGCAACGACTTTGGCGCCATCGACAGCCGATTCGCCCAAACTGCCCCACAC
>JAFMIT010000078.1 GCA_017853815.1 Actinomycetota bacterium | reverse complement strand
AATTAAGCAGTTCGAGGTCCGCTGCCGTGAGCTCAAGTTCCATGGCCAGCGCCGAGGCGGTGGCTGTCTCGCGGCGGCTGAATGCAGGAATTGGCAGCATCACTGGGCTGTTGGTGAGCAGCCACGCCAGTGCCACCTGGTGTGCTGTCGCCGGCTGCCCGTTGATCTGGTGGCGCTGGGCTACTTGAGCAAACGCGGGGACGAATTCGCCGAGGCGCTTCGCTTCGCGTCCGCCACCCAGAGGCGACCACGCGAGGTAGGCGACATCGTTCGCCGTACATAGGTCGAGCACATCGGTGTGGCTGCGGTAGCGCGGCGAACGTTCGTTCTCGACCACAGCGAGGGTGCCTTCGCTCACTTCCCACACAACCTTGAATTCGTCGGCGTTGATGTTGGACATGCCGATGGCGTGTGTGAGGCCGCGGTCACGTGCCGCCATCAGGGCCCGCGTCGCATCCTCAATCGGCTGTTCGCGATTGCGTCGATGCAGACACAGCACGTCCGGCGAAAAACCAAGCCGCTGAGCACTCGCCTCCGCAGCACTCAACATGTAGTCATATGAGTTGTCTCGCCACCAGCGTTCACCTTCACGGCGCAGCGCGTTCTTGGTGACGACAGTGATCTTGTCGCGACCATACGCCGTGACGGCCGCGCCAACCTGGACTTCATTAAAGCCAAAGTCTTCAGCACTCGGTGCGTAGCAGTCGGCTGTGTTGATCAGCGTCATGCCTTGATCGAATGCGTGATGCCACACATCCATCGCAGCTTCGAGTGGACCGATTTCGAATGAGAATGACATGGCGCCAACACCGAGTCGGGGAAGTGGGCGTTGAGTGAGATGTCGAGTCGTGAAGTACTTCATTCGCTGATTCCTTTCAACCACCAACGGAGAATTTCAGGGAGTCGAGCCGCCCACACGCTTTCGCTATGGCCGGTACCGACATAGACGCGCGACTGGACCTGAGGCCATGCCCAACCTTTGCGAGCAAGTGCAATGTTGACGGCGTCTTGTTTGATGCCGTATTCGCCGTCGAGGAAATCAGTTCCATGGTCGAACCAAAGGCGATGGCCTTCGGAGGCGTTAGGTAGCATGTCGATGAAATGACGAGCGTTGTTTTCTGTGCTTGCCATCCAATGCGTTGAGAGACAGAGCGCGGTTCCATACGTTTCAGGGAATTGAGTCAACGCATACAACGAAGCGAGGCCACCCATGCTGCTTCCGCCGATCGCAACGTCTTCGCGTCGCGGCGAAATGTCTGCAATCTCTTTCGCGAGTGGGATGATTTTTTCGATGAGTTCAGCTTGGTACGCATTGCCAAGCAGAGGTGTGTGTTGTTGTTCTCCGAGAAAGCCGTACAGCTCATCGGGATGGTTTTCGTAAACGTCCTGCGGTGCGTATTCCGCCGCACGCGTGCCGCCCGTGTTCCACGCGCCAACGACTACTGGCAAAGGCCGACCGAGATCGCGCAGCGTTTCGACTGCCTCCCGCACGCGCCACGAATGACCAAAGCCAGAGTCTGCGTCGCGGAAGAGGTTTTGGCCGTCGTGCATCAGAAGTAGCGGGCGGGGGCCGTCGAAGTCGTCCTGGGGAATCCAGACGTCGACGTTTC
Organism: Actinomycetota bacterium; assembly: GCA_017853815.1. Taxonomy (GTDB): domain Bacteria; phylum Actinomycetota; class Actinomycetes; order S36-B12; family UBA5976; genus JAFMIT01. Next base: position 6,214 of record JAFMIT010000078.1, on the reverse strand, counting down.
GTGTACCTGAATGAAGTCGAATTGGCTCGGTCATGTGCCAAAGGTAGAGCCCTGCACCCTGATTTGGTGTTAGTAAAGGTGCGAGAACGCTGGCACACTTACCCGCGCACGTAACTCGAGAGTTGGTTGTATGAAGTTAGTAGTCCCCAAAGAGACCCGAGAAGGTGAACTCCGCGTCGCTGTCGTCCCAGATTTGGTCGGCAAGTTGAGCGCACTCGGTCTCGAAGTCATCGTCGAAAGCGGCGCAGGTGAAGAGTCAGGTGCTCCCGACTCCCTGTATGTAGCGGCCGGCGCCACCATCGCCAAGAACATCACGACTGCGCTGAAGGCAGCTGACATTGTTGCGTCGGTGCGCCCGCTCGAACCCAAAGATGCCAAAAAGCTCAAGCCAGGTGCGGTCACGGTTTCGTTCCTCGCGCCGAGCACTGATGGCAAGCAGATTCGCGCACTCGCCGCCGCCGGTGCGACCTCGCTTTCGTTCGAATTAGTGCCACGCATTTCGCGCGCCCAGTCGATGGACGCACTCACGTCACAGGCGCTCTGCGCTGGCTATCGCGCTGCGCTGGTTGGCGCGGAATTGCTGCCGAAGTTCTTCCCACTGCTTATGACTGCCGCTGGCACTGTGCAACCAGCCAACGTTGTGGTCCTCGGTGCGGGTGTCGCTGGTCTGCAGGCCATCGCTACAGCCAAGCGCCTCGGCGCTCGCGTCAGTGCTTACGACGTTCGCCCGGCATCCGCTGACGAAGTTCGTTCCATGGGTGCCACGTTCATCACGCTTGATCTTGAGGCGCTCGATGGTGGCGGCGGTTACGCCAAGGAAATGACGGAAGAGCGCGCAGCTCGTCAGCGCGAACTGCTAACGCCACATATTTCGAAAGCGGATGTGCTCATCACGACCGCGGCGGTGCCAGGTCGTCGCGCACCAATGCTCGTGACCGCAGACATGGTCAAGACCATGCAGGCAGGTTCTGTGATTGTTGACCTCGCAGCCGAAACCGGCGGCAACGTCGAAGGTTCTGAAGCGGGCGAAATCGTCGCGGTCGAAGTCGAAGGCGGCTTTATTTGGCAATGGGGTGGCAAGGATGTGCCTTCGCAGCTCGCCGTACATGCGTCGCGTCTCTACAGCGCCAACGTGCATTCGCTGCTCTCGCTCTTCGTCAAGAACGGCGAAGGTGCACCTGATCTTGAAGATGAAATCATCGACGGCTGCGCAGTAGTCCTACTGGGCGACATCAGAAAGGAAGTTGCCTAAATGGATGCGATTTCGCTGCTCACCATTTTTGTGCTGTCGATCTTCGTCGGCATCGAAGTCATCTCAAAAGTCTCGGCGGTGCTTCACACGCCGCTGATGTCTGGCGCCAACGCTATTCACGGCATTGTCTTGATCGGCGCGATCATGGTGACCGGTCACGCTGACTCCGCGATTGAATTGATTCTCGGCTTGCTCGCGATTGTGCTCGCGACCATCAACATGGTTGGTGGCTTCGTTGTTACTGACCGCATGCTTGAGATGTTCAAGCCACGCAAGGATGGTGAATAAACATGGAGGCAGTACCAACCTGGGCTCGGCTCCTTGAAATTGTCACCGCTGTCGGCTTCATCCTCGCGTTGAAGGGTCTGTCAGCTCCGCGCACCGCGCGTAATGGCAACCTGATTGGTGCCCTCGCTGCCACCGTCGCAACTGCCGCAATCTTTTTCCAGATTGAAGGCCTGAAGAACTTGCCACTGATTCTTGTCGCCATTGCGATTGGTGTCGGTGTCGGCTGGCCTGCCGCCAAGCGCGTGCAGATGACGCAGATGCCACAGATGGTGGCGCTCTTTAACGGTGTCGGTGGTGGCGCGGCCGCTCTCGTCTCTGTCATTGAGTTCCTCAACGTTGGTGCCGGAGCTGCGGGCGCAAGCATCGACAAGATCGCGCTCGGCGCCACGGTGTTTACAGTGGTTGTTGGTTCGATTTCGTTCACTGGCTCGATTTTGACGTTTATGAAACTTCAAGAACTCATGACCTCGCGCCCCGTTGTCATTCCATTGGGCAAGATCATCACGCCACTCGTTGCGCTCGGTGTCATCGCATCGGCATTCATGCTCGTCGCAGCACCGACGAACGCTTTGCTGTTCGGACTGCTCGTGCTCTCACTCATTCTTGGTGTGCTGTTCGTGCTTCCTGTCGGCGGCGCGGATGTCCCGATTGTGATTTCACTTCTCAACGCTTTCACTGGTCTTTCGGTGGCGGCGTCCGGCTACGTACTCGGCAACGTATTGTTGATTGTCGCGGGCACGCTCGTTGGCGCCTCTGGCACGCTGCTCACGCAGATGATGGCGCAGGCCATGGGCCGTCCGATTACGAACACCTTGTTTGGTGCATTCACTGCCAAGAAGGGAGATGGTGCCGCTGGCGGTGCAGAAGATCGCCCAGTCAAGAGTGGTGGACCACAGGACATTGCGATCATGCTCGGTTACGCGCGCAAGGTCATCTTTGTTCCTGGCTACGGTCTCGCCGTCGCCCAGGCACAATCGACTTTGCGCGAACTCGCAGACTTGCTTATCGCCCGCGGTGTCGAGGTTGATTACGCGATTCATCCAGTGGCAGGCCGCATGCCTGGTCACATGAACGTATTGTTGGCCGAAGCCCAAGTGCCTTATGAGCAGCTCAAAGAAATGGATGAAATCAATCCAGAGTTCCCGATGGCCGATGTGGCTCTGGTTGTCGGTGCTAACGACGTCGTCAACCCTGCTGCTCGCAGCGACAAGTCAGCTCCGATCTATGGAATGCCCATCCTTGATGTCGATCAAGCACAACAAGTAGTGTTCCTCAAGCGCTCGATGCGCCCCGGTTTTGCGGGCATCGAAAACGAATTGCTCTTCGATCCGAAGACCACTTTGCTTTTCGGTGACGCAAAGGAATCGTTGACCAAGGTGGTTGCAGCTTTGAAGTCTCTCTGATTCCAAACACGGAAATGCCCAGTCTTCGGACTGGGCATTTTCATGTGCAGGACCAGGTACCTCGCGGAATCCGCCGGGAGCTAAACGCCCAATGATTCGATGGCAGCATTCAGAATCTCTGCCCGCGCCTCGACCATGATGCTGATGTGGCCCTGACCCTCGAGACGGTGAAAACGTGAATGCGGCAGGTGCTCATGGTTGTACTCGCCGCGAGAAACAATTACATCGTCGTCGACGTCGCCATGCCACACGGTGACTGGCTTGGTGATCTCGGTTAACTCAAAGCCCCACGGGCTGATGTTTCCCAGGTAATCATCTGCGTCAGGTTCGACACCTTGCATCAGCGCGTTGAGAACGCAGGCCGTGAAGTCTCGCGCGAAGTCTCGGTAGTCATTTTCGAATGAAGCAAAATTAGGTAGCTGACTGAGAAACTCGAGTGCCATCTCTTCTGTCATTTTCACATCGTCTTCGAACGACTCGCCCCGCACACGAACGATTTCGGAATAGTCTCCGAGGAATTTTCGTGTCTGTTCAATCCGCTCCTCAGACATGCCTGCGTACGTCGATGGGTCATCTGGATTCATTGGCGAAATGCCTGCAATGGTGTGAATCGCGCGACAATTTTCAATGAGACCCGAGCCCAGCGCTCGCGCACCGCCACCAGACCAGCCAACAGCGACAAACGATTCGATATTCAGATGCTGCAGCAGTTCACGCGCATCCGCGACATCGTCGATGATTCGACGGCCGACGTTGCGTGTGCTGTGGTGGACGCCAGGGCGATTGAGAGCGATTGCTCGCACACCCTTTTCGGCAGCCGTTTTAAGCCACATATCCCACACATCCATGGCGATGGTGGTGCCATGATGAAACACGAGTGTCGACGTGGATTCGATTCCGTTGTCAGTCCACTGGAGTGTTCGACCATCGGCGAGAGTCAGATTCACAATTCACGTGCCTTAATGATGCGCCAGTAGTCGTCGACGTCGAGGGGCGTTGGAGTCCAGTCTGGATCAGGCCAGGCATTTAGCACTTCGCTGAACGCGTGGCCATCGAGAAATGCTTCATCAATCGTGCACTGCGTGAGGTCTGCATGTGCCTTCAGACTGATGTGCCCATCCCAACTTCCGTCGAGTTGCCACAACGATCCGAAACCTTCTTCGCCGCTATCGAGATCGGGATGTAGTCCAATCGACGCAACCCGTCGAGCCAGTCGATCGCTCAGAATCTGACCAAGTGCAGGTCGTGGATGATCGAGCCACTCAATCTCAAATGGCAGCTCGTCACCTTTGAGAACATGAAACGCGCCGAACAGCCCAAGCACGCGCTGACCGGCGTCTACCTGTTCAACAATGCGATCGGCACGAAAATCGTTGATATATCCGCGATGAAAAACTGCATTCATCGTCGCGGCTGTCCGCTCGCCGTTCCAATGCGCCCAATCGAAAACGTATGAAGCGTTGATGATCCGAAAACGTGGAGCGTCCTGCGGCAAGGTTCGATTGAGTTCCCACGCTGCTCGATACAACGCGTGATATTCGACGTAAGGCCAACCTGTGTTGTAGCCGAAAAGAATGTTGCGAGCTTCGACTTCGTCGTAGGTGTCAGCGGTGATCAGAGCATCAACGCGAGATTGAAACTCTTCAGCCCCAAACTCCACCGCGACTCGGTGCACCCCAATGGAATGAAGCCAGGGGATGAGTTCCGCAACAAAATCAAGATTCTCTTTGATCATGTGCGATTCACCGAGCAACACCACCGAGCGTTTAGCGAACAGATCCGCAATGAGCGCTCTGGCGCTGTCGCGCGTGGTGGCGTGGTGAACCATCGCTATTCGGCGCTGCCGTACAGCCGGTCTCCTGCGTCGCCGAGTCCGGGCACGATGTAACCCTTCTCGTTGAGCTTCTCATCAAGCCCCGCGCACATGACGGCGACGTCGATGCGGCTGCCGAAAGTATCTTGAAGGCGCTTCAAACCTTCTGGTGCAGCAATCAGGCACAACGCCGTCACGTCGGTTGCACCACGAGCAAGCAACAATTCAATTGCCGCTTCGAGTGAGCCACCCGTAGCGAGCATGGGATCGAGTACATAAACCTGGCGACCCTGGAGGTCGTGTGGCAGGCGATCGGCGTACGTCGTGGCTTCGAGAGTTTCTTCGTTGCGGACCATGCCGAGAAAACCAATCTCTGCAGTCGGCAGCATGCGGATCATGCCGTCGAGCATGCCGAGACCAGCGCGCAAGATCGGTACGACGAGCGGCTTGGGGTCGGACAGCGCAACACCTTTTGTCTTGGCAACGGGCGTGGTGACTTCCACTTCTGTGACGCGAATACCGCGCGTTGCTTCGTAAGCCAGCAGAGTGACTAGCTCGTCGACGAGCCGACGAAAAGTCGGAGAATCAGTACGTTCATCGCGAAGCACAGTCAGCTTTTGGGTGATGAGAGGGTGGTCTGCAACATGAATACGCATGAGGGAAAGGTAGTCCTCCAATAATCGTGCGGGTATAGGGGCAGACTGTGTCTGTGAAATTTCTCGCCGCCGATATTGAAGCCATGCACACAGCGCTTGAGCTTGCTGGGCAGTGTCTGGCACACGGCGATGTGCCGGTGGGTGCAGTGGTGCTGTCACCAGCGGGCGGCATCATTGGTCGTGGCCGCAATCAGCGCGAAGAGCTCGGTGACCCCACCGCCCATGCTGAGGTGATGGCGATGCGTGAGGCGGCTTCTGCTTTAGGCACCTGGCGGCTCGACGACTGCAATCTCGTCGTCACGTTGGAACCATGCACGATGTGCGCCGGAGCTATCATCAACGCACGCATCGCGCGGCTGGTGTTCGGCGCTGATGAGCCACGAACGGGTGCGGTCGGTTCACTATTTGATGTCGTGCGCGATCGCCGGCACTTGCACCAAACGGAGGTTGTAGCGGGCGTGAGTGCCGCGGAATCTGCGCAGCTGCTCAAAGACTTCTTCGCTGCTCAACGCTAACCGCCCTCGTCGGTGCACCTCGCGGCTCGGGTAGTCTTCGCCGCGGTGACGTGTCCGAGCGGCCGAAGGTGCAACTCTCGAAAAGTTGTGTGGGTGCAAGCCCACCGTGGGTTCAAATCCCACCGTCACCGCCATTTCAGCCAACGTTCTGTCGTTAGACCTCTGTTTTCCGTGGTCTAACGACAGAACGTTGGTGTTTTAGCAGGCGGGGCCAGAGGGTGATGCGTACGGGCGCTGGAGTTCGCGCGCCGCTTGCTCTTTGTTGAGAATTCGATCAAACCCTTGGC
>JAFMIT010000007.1 GCA_017853815.1 Actinomycetota bacterium | reverse complement strand
TGCGTCACGGTAGCCCGCGGTTATCCAGTTTTTGTTAAGAAGTTCCGCGGGCGGAAGCGATTCACCGACGGGCATGGCGTAATCTCGAAGTGCCGAATGCAGCGAATTGCCGAGTGAGAAATGCGCCTTCGCGGGACCAGCAGGTTTGCGCTCGACGTATTGGAAGAAATACTGACGCCGACACGTGAGCCACGTGTTCATGGCAGTGGGCGACAGCTTGAGTGCCACGTTAGCCCGCAGCGATAAATCCGGCGACGGCATCGGCGATGAGCTGAACGCCGATGGCAGCGAGAAGTAGACCCGCGATGCGGCTCACGACAGTGATGCCGCTCGTGCCGAGGAGACGGGCGATGCCACCGGAGAATCGCAACGCGGCCCAAATGAGACCATGCACCACGAGTACGCCGAGCGCGAGTGCCAGCCACTGAGTGGAATCTTCCGCGCGGCGGGCAAAGAGGATGGTCGCGACGATGGCGCCAGGGCCAGCGAGCAACGGGGTGCCAAGGGGAACCAGCGCGATGTTGACGTCCTTGACCTTGCTGGCTTCGCCTTCTTGGCCGACCAAGAGATTGAGCGATACGAGCAAGAGGAGCAGACCGCCAGCACCTTGGAGCGCAGGTAGCGAAATCTTGAGGTAGCTCAATACTTGCTCGCCGAGCACCGCGAAAAGCACGATGACGCCGAGCGAGGTCAGAGTCGCCTGTCGAGCCAATCGAGCTCGAATCTTTGGGGCCTTGTCACCGGCGAGCGCCAAGAACGCGGGCACTGCGGCGGGCGGATCCATGATGACGAAAAGCGTCACGATGACTGACCCGAGGAAGCGAACGTCAAGGAAATCTTGCATGGCGGCGAGGGTAGCGGTGGCGCAGGTTTAAGCCAAAGACGCCGTTCTCACGTACCAGTAGCGCCGTTCTCACGTACCAGAAGGGGGTGAATCGCGGCTACCCTGACCCAGTGAGCCAGACGACTTCCCGCGTATACGTGGCGCGTCTTGCCGGAACTGAAGTATTCGACCCTCAGGGTGATCCAGTCGGCAAGGTGCGCGATGTCGTCGTAGCCATGCGCAGTGGCCGCGCTCCCCTAGCCCTCGGTCTCGTTATCGAAGTGCCACCGCGCCGCCGCATTTTCATGCCGATGAGCCGCATCACGTCCATCGAACCAGGTCAGGTCATTTCGACGGGCAAAGTGGATCTGCAGCGTTTTCGCCAGCGCGAGAACGAACTTCTCAGCATCGCGGAACTTCTCGACCGCAAAGTCACGTTGTCGAGCGACAACACAACCGTCGTCATCGGCGACCTCGCGATGGAATGGCAGTCGCGCACTCGCGATTGGCATGTGACGCGGGTTTTCGTCCGCAAACTGTCGACTGGTTTCCGTCGCTACGGCGAAGGTCTCACGGTCGACTGGAATCAGCTCAACGAATTCGGTCAGCAGACTGAGGCCCAGGCCGTCGATAACTTGATGGAGCAGTACGCAGAACTTCGCGCCGCCGACTTGGCGAACGTTCTGCGCGAACTTCCCGATGCCCGTCGACTCGATGTGGCTCGCGAACTCGATGATGAACGTCTCGCAGACGTACTCGAAGAACTTCCAGAAGACGACCGCGTCGAGTTGGTTCAACAGCTCGGTATCGAACGCGTCGTCGACGTCGTGGAAGAAATGGATCCAGACGACGCCGCCGACCTTTTGAAGGAACTTCCAGAGACCGCTGCCCAAGAGATTATTGAGGCGCTCGAACCTGAAGATGCTGAAGATCTCAAGCGCTTGCTTTCATACGGCGATTACACCGCCGGCGGCATGATGACGACCGAGCCTGTGTTGTTGCCACCAGATGCGACCGTCGCCGAAGCGCTCGCGCGCGTCCGTAACCCAGAGATTCCACCATCACTTGCATCGCAGGTGTATGTCGTTCGTTCTCCACTCGAGACGCCGACCGGCAAATATCTTGGGGTTGCGCATTTCCAGCGGTTGCTCCGCGAACCACCTTCGACACTTGTGTCGGCGGTGATTGATAAAGACCTTGAACCAGTTGGACCACTGTCTCCATTAAGTACCGTCGCGCGATATTTCGCGACGTACAACTTGGTGGCATTGCCCGTTGTTGACGAAGCTGGCCGCCTGCTTGGCGCCGTGACCGTGGACGACTTGGTTGACCACATGTTGCCTGAAGACTGGCGACAGACTGATGAAGAGGAGGTGCAGTATGGCTCGTGAAGAAGATCGTCGTCCGATTCGCTCGGGTCGTCTCGATGCACCCCTAACGCAGCGCCGTTCATTGCGACCTCAGGTCGATTCCGAAACATTCGGAAAGATCAGCGAGCGCGTTGCTCGCTTCATTGGTTCGTGGCGTTTCATCGCGTACATGACGGTGTTCATCGTCGTCTGGGTGGCGTGGAATGTCTTCGCACCCGACGAGTTGCGCCCTGACGGCTTCCCTTTCATTTTCTTGACCTTGCTTCTCTCGCTGCAGGCCTCGTACGCCGCTCCGCTGATCTTGTTGGCGCAGAATCGCCAGGCCGACCGTGATCGCATCACGTACGCCGACGACCGGGCTCGCGCCGAACGCCTCATGGCAGAGACCGAGTTCTTGAGTCGCGAGATCGCTGCCCTGCGCGTCGCGTTGGGCGAAGTTGCCACCCGAGACTTCATCCGCGGCGAACTCGAGGACCTTCTCGATGAGCTTGAAGAGCGCGCAAAGAATGCGGACAAAGAGGACAACGGGCAGGCTAAGTAGCCTCGGCTTAGGCTTGGGCTGTGATCACCCAAGAAGCAGTCCTAGCCGCCCTCGCAACCGTAGATGACCCAGAAATTCGGCGGCCCATCACTGACTTGGGAATGGTGAAATCGGTCTCGATTTCGGGCAGTTCCGTCACCGTTGAGGTCTACCTGACCATCAAGGCCTGCCCAATGCAGGACAGCATCACCTCGCGCGTCCGCGAAGCTGTGCTCGGCGTCGAAGGTGTCTCCGCGGTGGAAGTCCGGCTCGATGTCATGAGCGACGAGCAGCGTTCGGCTCTCAAAGAGAAGCTCACGGGCCCGAAGAAAGTCATTCCGTTCGCTGATGCGACGAGTCCGACCAAGGTCTACGCCATCGCGTCTGGCAAAGGCGGCGTCGGCAAGTCTTCGCTCACTGTCAATCTCGCAGTCGCGATGGCACAACAGGGTTTCAACGTCGGCATCATTGATGCAGACGTCTACGGACATTCGATTCCTGGCATCCTCGGACTCAAGAGCACCGCCACGTTCGTCGACAAAGACTTGCGCATGCCACCTCAGGCCCACGGTGTCAAGGCGCTATCGATGCTTGCATTTAAGCCAGGCGGTTCACCCGAACCCGTCGCTTTCCGTGGTCCGATGCTCGCAAAAGTTCTTGAGCAATTCCTGTCGGACTTCTACTGGGGCGATCTCGACGTGCTGCTCCTCGACTTGCCACCAGGCACCGGCGATATTGCGATATCGACCGCGCAACTCTTGCCCAACGCCCAACTCATCGTTGTCACCACACCACAGACTGCAGCCTCTGATGTTGCCGTGCGTGCGGGCATGATGGCGCAGATCACGCGCCAAAAAGTTGCAGGCGTCATTGAGAACATGTCATCAGTCGCGTGCCCACACTGCGGTGAAGCGATGAATCTTTTCGGTGAAGGCGGCGGCGAGCTGGTGTCACAACAACTCACCGCTGCGCTTGATACAGAAGTGCCAGTGCTTGCCCGCATTCCTTTTGATATCAAACTTCGCGAAGGCGGCGACAACGGTGAACCCATCGTCATCGCTGAACCTGAATCCGAAGCCGCCCGCGCCATCCACGCACTCGCAGCCCAACTCGCCATCAAACCTCGCGGTCTCGCGGGCGTCTCACTCGGCCTCACCCCAAAGAATGGTTAATCATGTCTAAGGCACCAGATACCGCTGTCGAAATTCATCCGCTCATCGCCGAACGTTGGAGCCCACGCTCTTTCGATGATCAGGCAACCATGTCTGACAGCGATGTTGTTGCGATGCTCGAGGCCGCGCGTTGGGCACCCTCGTCTAACAACACCCAGCCATGGCGATTTGCAGTCGTGCGTCGTGAAGAAGCTCTCTTCGCCACCATCGTGGAATCACTCGCTGGCTTCAACAAAGAGTGGGCGCCACGCGCATCTGCTTTCTTTGTCGTCGGTGCGGAGTTTGCGGACGCAGAAGGCAAAGAACGCAAGACATCGGATTACGACACTGGCCTCGCCGTCTCACTGTTGACCACACAGGCACACGCTCTCAACTGGCACGTGCACCAGATGGGTGGCTTCAAAGCGGCCGCCATTCAGGGCGAACTTGGTTTCAACGATCGCACCAAACTCATCGCTGTCATCGCGGTAGGTCGACTTGCGCCTGCAGATCAGCTCAGCGAAGAACTTCACCAGCGCGAAACCGCTGGTCGTCGTCGAGTTGAACTCTCAGACCTCGTCGTCCACGGACTGCCTACACTCTAGGCATATGAGCGCCAAGCCTGACGAAGTCGATCACATTGTTGCTGCCTGGCAAGACCAGCGACCGGACCTCGACGTTGCGCCACTCACCGTGCTTTCCCGCGTGAGTCGACTCGCTCATCACCTCGACAAAGCTCGCGCTGCAGCGTTCGAAGCACACGACCTTGAGTCGTGGGAATTTGATGTGCTCGCAGCACTTCGTCGCGCGGGGTCACCATTCTGCTTGTCCCCTAGTGAACTTCTTCGCCAGACGATGGTGACTAGCGGCACGATGACCAACCGCATCGACCGGCTCTCGACGTCACGGCTCGTCACTCGCCAACCAGATCCGACGGACGGCCGCGGCGTGCTCGTGCAACTTACGGCTGAAGGCCTGCAGCGCGTCGATGCAGCGTTGTCAGATTTGTTGGCTCGAGAAGAATCAATTCTGAGCACCCTCAGTATCGACGAACGTGAAGCGCTTGCGGCACTTCTCCGCCAACTCATCGCACCGTTCGACCAAGCCGACTAATCCGACTTGTCCACAGAATCGGCCAGACGCGTACCGTGTAGAACTGATTTCTGTAATGCTTTTCCTGTAAATGTGCAGTGATGTTCTCGTGAATGCCTAATGAGTTATCCCCAATTTTCCGCAGCATAAATTGCGGCGAATCCATAACAAGTAACCTTTGTCCTGTAAGTCCGGGGTCGGTTCAGCCTGTAGGGGCGGACCGCCCGGACGCAGCTTTATGCTGAAACTACGCTGGAGACACTTTTGGACCCCGCTCACCTGAGCTCCGTAGTCCCTTACATCACAACATCTCGGTTGAGCACGTATCTCACGGCCTGCCACGAAGATATGGCGCAGGCGCTTCGCCTGTACACCTGGAATGTCGAAGTGGCGGCAGCTTTTCTCGGGCCTCTGCACCTGCTTGAAATCGGGATGCGCAACTCAATGCATTTCCAGCTAAGCCACTTCTTTGAACGTGAAGACTGGTGGCTGCATCCCGAAGCACCCTTGAGTCGGACGCTTCAACTTCAAATTGAACGCACACACAGCAGCTCAATCAGAACTGCCCGACGCCACGGCAGAACTCCACATGCCGACGACATGGTGCCGGGATTTGGCTTTAGCTTTTGGATTTCCATGCTCAGCAGTGGCGGCAAACTGCAATTCGAGACACGGTACTGGCAGCCGATCCTTAGGCATGCATTTCCACACTTTCACGGCTCGCGAAAAGAACTGTTTCCACAGTTCGACTTCCTCCGAACCTTTAGGAATCGCATCGCTCACCACGAGCCCATTTTCCATCGGCACTTAGCATCCGATTACGAATCGATACTGCGCGTCTCTCAATACATAGACCCCGCGCTTGCAGTATTCATTGACAGCCAGAGCCGCGTTCCAGAGGTGCTCGCAAAACGAGCACGCGTGGTGGAGCAGGGTTACAGCTCAAGTTTCTAACGATAGGAGGCGTTCTGCATCTAAACCTCTGTTTTCAGTGGTCTAGCGACAGAGGCTTGAGCGACAGAGCGCTATTGAACGCTAGCGATGTGCGCGCCGCGTACCGGACCTGATGCACGGACGGTGCGCTGCACATAACCAGAAGCTTGCAATTCGATAGCGAGTTCAATCGCATGTTCAGCGTCTCGCGCAAGGAACGCACATGTCGGTCCGCTGCCAGACACAATCGCGGCGAGGGCTCCCGCTTCACGACCAGCGCGAAGAGTCGCCTCTAACGAATGCCGCAATCGAATCGCGGGGACTTGAAGATCGTTGTCGAGGTGTTTCGCTGCCACGCGGATGTCACCCGCAGCAATGGCAGAAATCAACTCAGGTGCGACGGCTGGCTCTGGTGCGTGCGGATTGATGACATCGAACTCGTTGTACACCGCTGGCGTTGAGAGACCTTCGTTCGACAACGCGAACACCCAATGAAATTCGCCGCGTGCGAGCATGGTGGTGAGAACATCTCCACGCCCACGGCCAAGCGCCGTACCGCCTGCAACCGAGAACGGAATGTCGCTGCCGAGTTGGGCCGCCAGATCAAGAAGTTCCTCGCGTGGCGTATTGAGCTGCCAGAGAGCATCACACGCGATGAGCGCACCAGCGGCATCCGCACTGCCGCCAGCCATGCCGCCGGCGACTGGAATGCGCTTGGTGATGTGCAGGTGCACCTGAGGTTCGATGCCCGCGTGCTTGGCGAGAAGTTCCGCTGCCCGCCATGCCAGATTCCCAGGGCCAGAGCCGGCGAGCTCAGCACCTTCGCCTTCGCACGTGAGGCGCAAGATGTCGTCACGCGTCGCGACGATTTCGTCATAAAGATCAACTGCCTGATACACCGTCTCAACGGGATGAAAACCGTTCTCGTCGAGGGCGCCGACTTTGAGTGCGAGATTAACTTTTGCTGGCGCCTTCACGGTGACGCGCTTGGGAGTTGGCATCAGTTCGACTCCCCCGCGATACGCGCATTCTTTGCCTGCGCAACTTTGATGAAGTCGTCCACGGTGAGCTGTTCGCCGCGCAGGGTCGGATCGATTCCTGCGGTAATCAAGTCAGCCTCCGCAAGTGCGGCACTCCCCGCCCACTGCGCCAAAGCACCACGCAACATCTTGCGACGCTGCGAAAACGCCGCATCAACGCATGCAAATAGCTCTGCCTGGTCGATACCCGTCGGCGGTGTGACATGGCGTTCAATCGAGACGAGCGCGCTGTCCACATTCGGTGCTGGCCAAAACACATTGCGGCCGATGGTCGCGGCCTTCTTCACGTCTCCGAACCAACGCGCCTTCACACTCGGCACACCATAAATACGCGAGCCCGGTTCGGCCGCGAGACGGTCTGCGACTTCTGCTTGCACCATCACCAGTGCGCGCTGCAGCGATGGGAACTGCGTGAACAAGTGCAGCAGCACGGGCACCGACACGTTGTATGGCAAGTTGGCTACGAGTGCTGTAGGCGCGATTGGCAACTCAGTGACCTTCATCGCGTCCTGCGCGACAACGTTAAGTCGAGACGCGAACTCCGGCAGCCGCTGCGTGACAGTCAGTGGAATCTGCGCTGCAAGCTTCGGATCAATTTCGATGACAGTTGTCGACTTGCCAATCGGTAGCAGCGCGAGAGTGAGTGATCCGAGCCCGGGACCTACTTCAACGATGTCGTCGCTCTCCGTCACACCCGAGATGCGAACGATGCTGCGAACGGTGTTGGCGTCGATGACGAAGTTTTGGCCCCACGTTTTGGTTGGCTTGATGTCTAGCTTTGCCGCAAGAGCGCGGATGTCTGCGGCGCCGAGCAGTGCGTCCGAATTCATGAGGAGAAACTGCCAAACACGGCTTCGGAGTTGGCAGAAATTGCCTCGCACAAAGTCTCGACGGCCATGCCGCGCACCTCGGCCATGTGCCGCACGGTGAGTGGAATCAGATAGGAAGCATTGGGGCGCCCGCGGTATGGCATCGGTGTCAGGAATGGCGCATCCGTCTCGACAAGAATCAACTCTGGCGGCAGGACCGCAAGACCCGCACGTACACCGTGGGAATTCTTGAACGTCACGGTGCCACTAAACGAGCAGTACCAGCCGTGTTCCTTTGCGACCGACGCCAACCAATGGTCGCCACTAAAGCAATGGAAAACCACCTTGTCAGGCGCGCCCTCGTCGAGCAAAACCCGCACCACATCTTCATGCGCATCTCTGTCATGAATGACGAGCGCCTTGTGGTGCTTCTTGGCGATGGCAATGTGGCGACGGAACGACTCTTCTTGGACGGCGAGACCTTCAGCCTCGGTACGGAAAAAGTCGAGTCCCGTCTCTCCAATGCCGCGCACTCGCGGATCAGCTGCGAGTCGATCAATCTCTGCAATTGCCGCGTCCAGCGCCTCGCGACCGTGCTCCGCAAAAATCCGTGGCGCTTCGTTGGGATGCAGTGCCACTGTCGCGAGCACGTTCAAGTACTGATGAGCGGCTTCGACCGACCAGCGCGAACTTTCGACGTCCACACCTATCTGCATGATGCGATCGATACCCGCTTCTGCCGCCATCGTGAGTGCATCAGTGACGTCGAGGTACTCATCGCCATCTTTGATATCGAGATGACAATGCGAATCAACGACTGCAATCGGCAGCGGTTCAGGCGCCGGCGGCAGATCGAGTTCCCGTTTCTTGTTGGGATCCCAATCTGAGCGATTGCGCAACGGTTCGCGAGTCACGACTAAGCGACTGGTTCTTCTGCGAGACGCGGGAACAAACCTTCACCCTTAGTGATGATCGAGCCGACGGGCAGCACGCGCCACTCGGCCGAGTCCTGCACCTTCTGGGCAGCGAGGTCACCGAGACCAGCTGCAGCACCAAGCTGCGACCACAGTTCCGCCGTCGCCTTTGGCATCACTGGGTGATACATAACAGCGACAGCACGGAGGCAATCCGCAATCGTGTACAAAATGGTGTGCAGGCGAGCCACGCTCTCAGCATCTTCGGACTTTGCAACTTTCCAGGGTTCCTGGTTGGTTACATACAAGTTCACTGCGTCGATGAATTCCTTGACCGCGTTGATACCGGCTGCGAAGTCGAGCTCGAGCACCGCTGCATCCGCCGTCTCCACGGTCTTCTTCAACAAGTCGTGCAGATG
The DNA here is from genome assembly GCA_017853815.1 of Actinomycetota bacterium. Classification (GTDB taxonomy): domain Bacteria; phylum Actinomycetota; class Actinomycetes; order S36-B12; family UBA5976; genus JAFMIT01. Next base: position 20,571 of record JAFMIT010000007.1, on the reverse strand, counting down.
CGTTTCGGCTTCGGTGTCATCGCCTGGTGCAGGCAGGATGCCATCGCAGTACTTGCCGACCATCGCAGCGGAACGGGACGCCAGATTTCCGAGTCCGTTCGCAAGATCAGCGGTGTAACGCGCCGACATGTCTTCCCACGAAAACGAGCCGTCTTGGCCGAACTGAATCGCCTTTAAGAAGTAGTAACGGAACGCATCAGAACCAAAGTGATCCACAATCTGTGACGGCGCGATGCCCGTCAACTTCGACTTGGACATCTTCTCGCCACCAACGAGCAACCAGCCATGTGCGTAGACACACTTTGGCAACGCAACTTCAGCAGCCATCAGCATGGCCGGCCAAATCACTGCGTGGAAACGCAGAATGTCTTTGCCGACGAGGTGCACATCCGCGGGCCAGGTGTTCGCAAACTTCTCTGCACCCTCAGAACCCGCTGGATCATCAAGTCCAACAGCGGTCGCGTAGTTGAGCAACGCGTCGAACCACACGTACACAACCTGCGATGGATCCCACGGAACAGGAATGCCCCAATCGAAAGTGCTGCGCGAAATCGAAAGATCCTGGAGACCAGTCTTCAAAAACGACATCACTTCGTTGTAGGCGCTCTGCGGCCGAACAGCACCAGGGTTGTCCTCATAGTGCTTGATCAGCACATCGCCGTACGCCGACAAACGGAAGAACCAATTGGTCTCCGACACTGTCTCGACTGGCTTGGAGTGCACAGGGCAGCACTTCTGGCCAGCGAATTCGCCTTCGCCATCGAGCAAGTCACCAGGCAGCTTGAACTCTTCACAGCCCACGCAGTAGGGACCTTCGTAAGAACCTTCGTAAATGTCGCCCGCATCCTTTAGGCGCTGCAAAAAGCGCTGCACGCGTTCGGTGTGCCGAGGCTGGGTCGTGCGAATGAAGTCGTCGTTCGCTGCATCAATCGTGTCGAGCACCGGAAGCCAAGCCGACTCCACGAGTCGATCCGCCCACTCTTGAGGATGCGTTCCGTTCGCCTGTGCTGTGCGCATGACCTTTTGGCCGTGTTCGTCCGTGCCGGTCAAGAACCACACCGATTCACTGCGCTGACGGTGCCAGCGAGTCAGGACGTCGCCTGCGACGGTCGTGTAGGCATGACCGATATGCGGGGCATCGTTGACGTAGTAAATCGGCGTTGTGAGGTAAAACGCTTTATCGGAGGACATGGGCTCAGTCTAATTGCCGCGAAAGCCTCGTTTTCGGCCGTCTCGACTGCGAGCGAGCGCTACTTGGACTGCTTCGCTGCGACCATCACGTCGAAGACGCGGCGCTTGGGAACTGCATATCGGACCGCGATCTCCGCAATCGCCTCTTTGCGCTCCACGCCACTGGCCACCAAAGCGTTAACGCCATCAACCAGGTCCGCGTCCGTGGCCTCTGTGACGGCGCTGGCACCCTCTACAACGATGGTGATCTCGCCGCGCACTTCGTCTTGGCAGCGGACTGCAATGTCTCCGAGAGTGCCTCTGATGACTTCTTCATAGGTCTTGGTGATTTCTCGGCACAGAGCTGCGGGTCGATTCGCCCCAAAGATCTCGGCCATCGCCTGGGTGGTTTCGGCGATGCGATGTGGCGCTTCAAAGAACACCATCGTTCGGCGTTCGCTCGCGAGCTCTTGAAGTTGCTTCTCGCGCTCGCCAGATTTTCGCGACAAGAAACCTTCGAACGAAAAGCGATCGCTTGCCAGCCCGCTCAACGCGAGCGCAGTCGTCACAGCAGACGGACCAGGAAGCACAGTCATCGCATAACCCGCATCGGCGGCGGCATGCGCAATGCGATAGCCCGGGTCACTGACGGTGGGCATGCCTGCATCGCTAATGACGACGACGGTCTTGCCCTCAGCCAGTGCCTCAAGAAGTTGCGGCACGCGCTCCAGTTCGACTGAGTCAAAGTAGGAGACGATGCGCGCGTGAGTCTCAACACCGAGCCCCTGAATGAGGTTGAGTGCTTTGCGGGTGTCTTCGGCAGCAATGATGTCGGCGGTCGCCAACGCTTCTCGTAGACGAGGCGAGGCGTCCCCCAAGTTTCCGATAGGAGTCGCCGCCAAAATGAGGCGTGCAGCAGAAGTCACGCACCTATTGTGCAGAATGACCGAGTGAAACTCGCAACCCGCGGTCTGTGGCAGTCAGCAGTTCTTGCTGTGCTCGCCTTTGCACTGCGGTTTGCGAATCTGGGCCGACCACATGACATCGTGTTCGATGAGACGTACTACGTCAAAGATGCGTGGAGCCTCTGGAAGTACGGCTACGAGCGGCATGCGCAGGACAAAGCCGACGAATCGATTCTCGCGGGCAGCATTGATTTCCTTAAGGACGAGCCGTCGTTTGTGGTGCATCCGCCGTTCGGAAAGCTCGTGATCGGCTTCGGCGAGCAAATCTTTGGACTCAATCCGTTCGGCTGGCGATTCATGGTCGCGCTTCTCGGCATTGTTGCGGTGGTGCTCGTGCATCGCATCGCACGGCGACTTTTTCGGCATGAACTCACGGCCTTTCTTGCGGGCATGTTCATGGCGATTGATGGCATGGCGATTGTTCATAGCCGGACGGCATTGCTCGACCAGACGTTGATGTTTTGCACGCTCGCCGCTTTTGGTGCCGTTGTACTCGATCGTGATTGGATGGCGGCGCGACTGTCGACCGAGCGAATGAGCGTCTGGTGGCGCCCGTGGCTGATTGTTGCGTCCGTGTTTTTGGCTCTCGCCACTGCGACCAAGTGGTCAGGGCTTTGGTTCATTGTTGGCTGCGCACTGTTGGTGTTCTTCTTCGCTGGTCGCAACCGCATTAAAGCCGGACACACCAATCCTTGGCTGCGAGCGTTCGTTCAGGACAGTTTGCCATGGCTACCGGTGGTGCTGCTCATCGTCCTGGGCCTATATCTCGCAACATGGGGTGGCTGGTTTGCATCCACTGATGCCTACAGTCGCACCTGGGCCGCCGAGCACCCCGGCGAAGGGTGGCAATTCCTACCCGAGGCCTTGCGCTCCCTCATCGCCTATCACCAAGCTGCGTGGAATTTCCATGTCGGTCTTACGTCTCCGCATTCCTATTCTGCGAATCCCTGGACCTGGCCTTTCAATCTGCGACCGACGTCCTTTTATTACGAAGGTTTCAACACCGGCGATCCTGGCTGCATCCAAGAACCGTGCTCGGCGGAAGTCATCCCATTGGGCAATCCGCTGATTTGGTGGGCCGGGGCACTCGCGATTCTTCACCAAGCGTGGCGAGCGATACTTCACCGCGAAGCTCGTGCCACGGCGATTGTCGTGATGTTCCTCGTGGGCTGGGCGCCATGGTTGTTGTTCCAGCAACGCACCGTTTTCAGTTTCTACGCCATCGTCTTGATTCCGTTTATCGCCATGGCATTGGCAGGATCTGTTGGCAAGTATCTCAGTGGTACTGCGGGTGCCAGAGAACGCAAGTCCCGCGCATTCGTTGCTGGCGCATTTGTTTTCGCCACCGTCGCGTTGAGTTACTTCTATTACCCACTGTGGACGGGCGAGGTCATTTCATACGCCTACTGGCAAGCCCACATGTGGTTGCCAACCTGGATCTAGCCGATTGCGGCTGCGCGATCCCAAAACGAGCGCGCGAGCGGTGTGAGAGTGGCAGGAGTGCCGACGACCTTGGTGCAGCTTGCCAACGTCGAACGCATCACAGACTTCATGTTCGCGTTGATGCCAACTTTGTAGAGATACGCGATGCGAATGAATCGGATGACATAGGTGCATCGGTAACTCTTGTTGGGCGGTAACCATTCATCGGGACCCGAGTCGCTCTTTGATCCGTTAGTGGGTCCGTCGGTCGCGATGAGGTTGATGGGGTCATTCGCGAACGTCACTCGCTTGCCGAAACTCCACTTCGTAGCCCCGTACTGCCAGGCGAGGTGAAGCGGAATGACATGGTCAATTTGAACTTTCGTCGAAGTGCCGACACCGCGAACAAAGTTGATTGTCTTAGCGGTGTACGGATCTTTCAGCACACCCGTAGCGATCAGACATGAATCCTTGAACTGTTCCTTTGTTAGGTCCCGCTCGAGAATGTCGTTGCGCGTATCGCAGCCATCGTTGTCGACATCAACCCAGGCATCGCCGAACTGGCCAGTCCGGTCGTAGACCTGCGACGACGGTTGGGTAATCATCAACTTGTTAAGCATGGATTTTGCGGCTGCAACTTGTTTAGCCACGGTTGAAAGCCGTGGTGTAGATGTGTGCGTCGCGTGCACAGGTGTTTGCGACATCAGGACCACGGCCAGCGTCATCGCTACCGTAAGAGTTTTCCCCGTAGTTCTCATAGTGTGAGGGTAGCTGCGTTATTCGCCGTCGTACTTCTCAAAAAGAGGACTTAAGCCCCAACAATGCGGGCGATGCGCTCTGTGCGCTCGTCGTCATCCGCAGCCTGGATGGCTTCGCGATCACGCTTGTCTTGTTCAACCTGCGCAACCATGGCTGCGTGTTCAGCTTGAAGTCGCTGTTGTTGTGAAGCGGCGGCGAGCATCGCATCGCCATCCCAGGTGCCGTATTTACGGTCGAGTTCACGCGGAACTGATGTGGCAGCAGGTGCAGTGACGTACGTTGGAACAAAATGATCTGGAACCGCAAATGTCGAAGGCGTAACTTCAACTTCTGCAGGCTGCCAAGACTCTGTCGCTGCTGTGTCGATGACTGGTTCTTCTTGGAGCAAACGCGCAGTAGCGGCCCGGCGAATCGTGGCCATCGCCCGAGCAAGCTGCGAGCGTTGACGAGCGTTGGTGCGTGAAGACGCGACTGGCATCAAGATGTCTTCATCGATGCGGCCACCGCGTGCAGATGCACGTCGTTGCATCGCTACCACATTCATGTCGTGCCGCACCCACATCACATAGCCAGCGAAGGCCACGACTGGAAGTGCCAACGCCACAAGCGAGAGCGAACCGAGCACGACACCAAGCACAGTTGTGGGGACAGTGCTTAAAGTCGCGAGAAACGCACGGCGCCGACGAGCAAAAGAATTCCGCTTAATCACATCAAGACCCGAAGGGACTGCGCGCTTGGCGGTCACGGTTGGCTTGGTCTGCGATGGCATCAGCAATCCGTCACTTAACGTGGCCATTGCTGCGCGGAAATTGTCGACGTTGCGGATTCCGGCGTCAGTGTCATGCTTCTTGAGCCACATAGGCAGTAGCACAAGTGCCCATATGCCTACGATGACTACGTAGAGAAAGCCCGAACCCACGGGTGAAAGGTAGTGAAGACATCACTCAAAGTGACGGAAATTCACTTTTCGTTACTCCGCGTGTCGCACAATGAAATGTTAGTGGTCAACTGGTCTTAACCGAGTGATGCCACCAGCTAAGAGGTTCTCTGACGTCATCACATAGCAATGATGATCACGCCAATCGCCATCAATATGGAGATAGCGAGGCCTCAAACCTTCAAACTGAAAGCCATTTTTCTCAACAACCCGAATAGATGCCTGATTCTCCGGACGAATGTTGATTTCGACGCGATGGAGACCCATATCGAGAAGCGCGTGGTCTGTCAGCATCGCGACCGCCGTCGTTGTGATCCCGCGGCCCGCATATTCCGACGCGATCCAATAGCCGATGTACCCCTGACGCAGACTGCCCCAGACAATATTGCCGAGGGTTATTTGCCCGACGAGCTCACCGCGATACTCAATAACAAGTGGCAGCATGTGCCCCGCGCGGGCCTGCTTGCGAGCAGCGAGCAGCATGTCGATGAATCGCACCGACCGAACAAGACCGTCAGGATGGGTCGATTCCCACGGACCAAGCCAGTCTTTGTTCGCTGCCCGAACGGCTTGCCACTGTTTCCGGTCACTCCACCGCATGGGACGCAGCGTGATATCGCCGTGCTCAAGCACCAACGGCCACACGAATCCAGCCATCACCACACCGACACGTCGTTGAGCAGAAGCACGTCGACGGTATCTCCCGGATCGACGTTCGTAATCGCCTCGGGAACGACAATGAGGCACTCCGTTCGAGCAAGGCTGGCAATGAGATGCGTTCCTTGCCCATCGAGAGCCGTGACAATGTGGCGGCCAAGCGGATCGGTTTCGCGAATGCCTCGAACATAATGGCGCTTGCCGTGTGGCGAACCGAAGCCATTGGTGATGGTCGCAGTTTGAAGCCGGCCGCCGTACGGATCGTGACCAAACATGCGTCGCAGAACTGGGCGAACAAATACTTCGAAGGACACAAACGCCGACGCTGGATTGCTCGGAAGCGCGATGATCGGCACGTGCTCTTCGCCAATCGTGCCGTGACCCTGCGCGCCGCCTGGATACATCGCGATACGTTGGTAATCGACATGGCCCAACTTGGCAAACGCTTGACGCAAGTGGTCGTGAGACAAAGCGCTGGTGCCGCCAGTCGTGAGGACGAGATCGGCGCGCACCAGTTGTTCTGAAAGTACGCGTTGGATCACTTCGGGATCATCTGAAATCGGCCCCACGCGGTATGCGACACCACCGCATTCGGCGATGGCGGCTGCGAGCATGATGCCGTTGGTGTCTGGCACCTTTCCTGGCTCTAGTGCAGCACCGATTTCGAGAAGCTCCTGCCCGATCGACACAACAACCACGCGCGGACGCGGACGGGCTTCGACCTGTGAGCGCCCGACGGCGGCCATCAAGCCCAGAGTTCGGGCATCGATTGCTGTGCCCGCTTCTGCGACGACATCTCCAGCGCGAACGTCTTCTCCTTGGCGACGGATAAATTGCCCGAATCGAGCCGGTTGGTAGATCGCAACCTCTTCGTCCCCGCCGTTCGTGTGCTCGACTGGAATGACCGCCTCAGTGTCGTGCGGCAAAGCCGAGCCAGCACTGACGCGAATGGCAGTACCCGCAAACAACGATTTGGTTGGGCGTTCGCCAGGAGCCACCGCATCAACCACCCGCAAGACAAGCGGATCATCAGGCGAAGCATCAGATGCTTGGAGCGCATGAATCGCATAGCCATCGACAGACGCAGTATCGAAAGCAGGTAGCGGCCACGGCGCGAGAACATCTTCGGCGAGCACACAGCCGCGCGACTCCATGAGTCCAATCGGAAATGGTTCCAGCGGCTGGATATCGCTCAGAACAGCGTTGAGCTGCTCCTCGACACTTCGGAAATCGTTCACGACTTACCGATCCGGCATGTCGTCGGTGACGAACTGCTGCAGCCAGTCCCCGAAATCTTCACCCAACTCAGGGTGACGCAACGCAAGTTGCACCGTCGACTGAAGCCACGAGAGTCGATCGCCAGTGTCATAGCGGCGGCCTTCAAAAATGACACCCACAACTCCGCCGCCACTTTCTTTCGGCATTCCAGCAAGCACACGCAATGCGTCCGTGAGCTGAATCTCGCCACCTTTGCCGTGCGGGGTGTTGTGTAGGACACCAAAAACCGCAGGATCAAGAATGTAGCGACCAATCACTGCGAGATCGGATGGTGCTTCGTCCGTCGACGGTTTCTCTACGAGGTCCGCGACCCGAATGACGCCATCTCCGAGCACTGAATCGACACTGGCACAGCCATACAGATGAATCCGATCCAGTGGAACGCGCATCAAACAAATGACGCTGCCACCGTATTTCTGCTGAGCTGCAATCATGGCAGGCAATATCGGATCGCGATCATCAATCAAGTCATCACCAAGCAACACCGCAAACGGCTCGTTGCCAACATGATTTTCGGCCTGCAAGACCGCGTGACCTAAGCCCTGAGGATCGCCCTGTCGAACGTAATGAATGCGAGCGAGATCGGTCGAGGCCTGAACCAGTTTCAGTTTTTCTTGGTCATTCTTCGAGCGCAAAGCATCTTCGAGTTCTGTGTTGCGATCAAAATGATCTTCCAGCGCTCGCTTGTTGCGGCCAGTAATCAACAAGACGTCTGTGAGCCCCGCCTCTACTGCTTCAGCGACAACATATTCAATCGCTGGTTTGTCGACGACAGGGAGCATCTCTTTCGGAGTTGCTTTTGTCGCGGGCAAGAATCGCACTCCGCGACCGGCCGCCGGAATTACGGCTTTGTAAATCTTCGACATGGTGTGAGCCTAATTGCGAAGTGGCATAGTTCGGGAGGTGACCACACCGACAAACGATTCAGCTGCAACAAAATCTGAAACTCGCGCAATGGTCGCTCAGCGCCGTTTGTCGCTGCGTACAGGCGCTACCGACGTCCGCGCCTCATCAGTTGGCATCAATGGCGTCCAAATCGTTCGCAACAACTGTGAGCCTGGTTCGACCGTTGCAGCGTTTGCATCATTTGGCTCCGAGCCACCCACCGACATTCTGGTAAGCGGATTGGCAGAACTCGGCTATCGCGTGATCTTGCCTCGGGTCATTAATGACACTGAAATGACCTGGCACCACTACGACGGCACCTGGACGACAGACACTCTCGGAATCGCGACACCAGGTATCGAATCTGCGGCATCTGAAGCAGCCGACATTCGCTCAGCGAAAATCATCTTCATTCCCGCGGTCGCGGCATCGAGTGACGGTCGTCGACTCGGCAGAGGTGGCGGCTACTACGACCGGTTGCTTGAAACTTTGCCAACGCACGCGGACGGTGGACCATTCAGAATCGCGGTCATCGATGTCGCGGGATTACTTCCTGAGGGTGTCATTCCGATGGAGCCACACGACGCCTGGGTTGACTCAGTTTTAGTCGGCTAGCGCCATCCCTAGCGCCGCTGCACCGAGTGAGGCAATGATCGTCACGAGCAGGTAGCCCCAACCCACACGATTGGTCTCAGTGTGGCGCAACCGACTCCATGACTGCCCAATGAATCCACCGAAAGTAGTGAATGCACCACAAAACGCTTGAACTGCAATGAGTTGAGTAGTCCGTTCTGGCCACCCGATGCTGACGCCCAAAAGAAACGAACCAAACACATTCGCCGTCAGCGTCCCCCACGGAAATCGCTCGCCCCATTTTTGGACGCTCATCCGCTCGACCGCGAACCGGCACATGGCGCCGACAGCGCTCATCAGTACGAAGATTCCGAGCATCAGCGTTGCCCTCTGCTGTCAGACACCAGTGCTTGCGTCAGATGTTGCATAGCCGAGAAAGCGCCGAGCGCCAGACCGACGCTCGTGACCGCATACAGCACGCCGTGCATGCCTCCGAGTTCCAACGAAATTACCGCAAACGCAGAGGTCGACGTAAAGCCACCGAGCACACCGGTCGCCAACACAGGTCGCCACAGATGATGACATCGATGCTCCTGAAACCGATGTTCGCCGACCACAAGAACGACGGCAAGCAACGCAGAACCCAGAACGTTGATGATCAACAATCCAGTGGCTGCAGCTCCGAGGCCATTGCCGCTTGATTCCATGATGACGTAACGAAACAGGGCACCAGCGGCGCCGCCGAGGCCGACGGCCGCCGCAACGAATAGGGGATGCTGAGTTCTCATCAGGTTAGACGTCTCGCTTCAAGAACTTCCATGCAGCAGTGAGTGCAACAGCGAGGGTCACAACCAGCATCGGTAAAGGCGATGCGTTCGTTGCGCCCCAACCAGATGTGTCATCTGACGCCCACGCAATCGCGTTCACTGACGGAAGGATGCTCTGTACCCATTCCCACCTAAACGTCAGCGCCACCACGATGTATTCGAGGAACGAAAACGAAATCATGGGGGTGACAAGGCCAATCGGCATGCTTCGAAAAATAACGGTCAGCGACATCACAATCACGCAATACATCACGACAATTGCCAGGAATTTGCTACCTGCCACGACAACAGAATTCCAGTCGATGCCACCAGTCGATGCGTGCATCAGTTCGGTGACGCTCGCAGTCGAAAGAATCGCGATCAAGCTCAACAGCAATGCGGCCGCAAGGACGACTGCGGTGCGTGCTACCAAAAACGGCCCACGTCGTGGGAAAGTCGACATCGTCACACGGATTGTGCCGTGCCGGTAATCGTGACCGAACGCCTGCGCAGCGAGTACCGAAACCAGCACCACAAAAAACGGGATCAAAATGAAGCCGATAAGCGACTCAAAACGGGTTGTTTCTTGAGGCTCGTAGCGGTTCATCCCGCCTACCCACGCAAAGAGCGACACAAAGCTGACCGCCTGGCCGACCGCGAGCAGAGAGATAACCCAGGTGGAACGCAAACTGCGAATCCGGCGAAGTTCATACACGATTTCAGATTTCACTTCGCACCTCCAGTTTCGAATTCCTGTGCATTGCTCGTGAGTTCCAAGAACGCTGTTTCGAGGCTCGCCCTACGTTCGCTCAATTCGAACACACGTAATCCGGTTTCAAACGCAATGTGACCAACTGTGTCTGTATCAAGACCCAGAACCGAAAGACCGGAATCGCTCATCCTGGCCGTGAATCCTTTTGCGGTGAGAACGTCGAGGAGCTGTGCATCGTCAGCAGACCTCACGTACACATCGTTGCGAGTGCTGCGATCAATGAACGAACTCGTCGGCTCGTTCGCCACCAACTGTCCACGCGCAATGACAATCAAGTCATCTGCCATGAGTTCCATTTCGCTGAGCAAGTGACTCGACACAAGCACGGTTCGACCAAGTCCTGCATACGCGCGCAAGAAATCGCGAAGCCAGTGAATCGTCGCTGGATCAAGTCCGTTGGCTGGTTCGTCGAGCAGCAAAACGTTGGGATTTCCGAGAATCGCACCAGCGAGCCCAAGTCGCTGGCCCATGCCCATCGAAAACGATTTGGGCCGCGCCTTGGCGACTGAAGTCAGGCCCATGAGTGCGATGACCTCGTCGACGCGGTCATCAGATATGTCGGCCTCTGCGGCGAGCATCCGAAGATGGTTGCGCGCAGTGCGCTGAGGGTGAAAAAGCTTGGCATCAAGATGCGCACCAACAATGGTGGTGACGTCGTCATACGCCGTGATTGGTTTGCCATCAAAAGTGGTCTCGCCATCACCGACATCAAGACCAAGCATCAATCTCAACGTCGTCGATTTGCCCGAGCCGTTCGGGCCAAGGAATCCCGTCACCTTCCCTGGAGCGAGGGTGAAACTCAAGTCATCGACAGCTCTGCGCTGGCCAAAAGTCTTGCCCAGGTTTTTTGCTTCAACGAGCATGGCACCTCATCTCATCTATGAAGTGAGCGTACCTCGAGGCCTCTGCGACATGCCGATGTCGCTCAATCTGGCAGAATTGGGTGCAGTTAAAGGAGTGAAATGCCCACTTATCAATACGTGTGTCTCGAATGCGAGCAGCCGTTAGAGGTATTTCAGTCGTTCTCAGAGGAGGCTCTGACCGTCTGCCCTGAGTGCAATGGTGAATTGCGCAAGATTTTCTCGGCAGCTGGTGTGGTCTTCAAGGGCGGCGGCTTCTACCGCACGGACAGTCGCTCAAGCACTCCATCGGCCGGCTCAAGCTCTTCTGACTAGTTCACTCCAGGGAGTTCGTCCGCTCCCTGAGCCACATGGTGTGGATATCTCTGAAACTCACGACTGGGACACTTCATGCTCTGGTCATGGAACTTCCCTCATTACGTCGGATTCAACAACTCCTGCTGCTCAACCGCGCGACGCTTACGTTCGTTGCGGTCGCTTTCATCATCTGGGCAGTCGGTTCAGGATTTCATAAGGGCACACCTGTGCTGTTCTCCGCCAGATCTCTCCACGTCGGAGAAGTCATTCGCGCTGCTGACGTTGTTGTCACCTACATCGAAGGCGCGCAGCTGACGTACCTCAGCAACGTGGATGACGTCGTCGGCAAAGTTGTCAGCAGCGACATTGAAGCTGGGGCACCGCTGAGGCAATCTCATTTTTCTACCCACGCTGCGGATGACACTCGCATTCACATGACGCTGAGCCTCGACCAAAGTGATCCAGCGCAGTATGCGCCTGGCACCCGCGTGCATGTATGGCGGTTGTCGGATGAGTTCGCAGAACTCGTCAGCACAGATGCGATTGTGGTTCGAGCAACTCGCTCGAATGTGGGCAGCAATTCCGTGACTCTGAGTCTTCTTCGCGAAGACGAATCCGCAGTAGTCCAGTCTGCGGCTGTCCGGCTCGTGACGGTCGGCTGACCTTTACTTCGATTCGTGATGCGGAGGGCGATTGGCCTCAAACTCAGAGTCGCGGGTCTTTGACGCTGAATCCTGTGGGTCGGGAAGCTCATCGCGGGTGATTTCAGGAGTAAGTCGGACGCCATCGAGGGCAGCACGAAGGCGCTTGCGTCGAGCCGCCTGCTCTTCTGAAAACTCTGCCATAACAGACTCGATTGTGACATGTTCACGGTGATTGAGAAAATCCGCCCATGACCGTCGTTCTCAGCACCACCGCGCTCGCGCGCGAGCAGTGGCTGAGCCAAGCTCACATTCATAGAGACATAGTCGAGAATCTGACATCAGCTGCGAGGACCAGAAAACAGCGCGGCGAAGCCCATCCCATCGAAGACTTCATGTGGACGTACTACTCCCAGCGGCCAACTCAATTCTTGAAATGGCACCCCGGTTTTGGTGTGACACTCCTAAACGCACCTGAGTACCTCGATGAGCGCGGCTACCAGACGACTGATAATCAGACGTCTGTCTCTGCCGAATTTCTCGACCAACGCTTCGAATCTCTCACGTGGATTCTCCGACTGCAGACAGGGCTGTTAAAGCGAGAACCACGATTCGCGTGTTTCGGTCTACATGAATGGGCGATGGTCTATCGGCGCGAGCAGTCTGAAGTTCGCCACGAGCAGGCGCCACTACGACTCACGCCGGCCGAAATTGCCGAAGTGGTTGAATCTCAGGAACTTAAGTGCACCCACTACGACGCTTTTCGCTTCTATGTGCCAGAAGCGCGTTCGCTCAACCATCTGATGTTGCAACGCGAGGACCAAATCGAAAACGAACAATCAGGCTGCTTGCACGCCAACATGGATCTTTATAAGTGGTGCTACAAATCTGCGCCGGTGGTGAGCAGCGATTTGATGGTGCGCGCTTTTTTGCTGGCTCGCGACATTCGCACACTCGATATGCAAGCCGCACCGTACGACTTGCGTGCCTGGGGATTTGATCCCGTGCGCATTGAAACCGCTGAAGGTCGTGCCGAATATGTTCGACGACAGCGAGAATTTCATGAACGGGGCCAAGCATTAAGAACTGAGTTGATTGAACAACTCGATTCTGCGCTTAGGACTCGAGAACCGCGCTAACCATGGCTTTAGCTTCTTCAGCAGAAGAAGCCGCCAGAGCAATCTGCGACACCTCGATACACGTCGCACGATCAACAGTCGCTAGGAAGCCACGAACTTCGGCGAGCGCGACTGGCGCCATCGACAAGCTCGTCACACCAAGTCCGACCAGCACCGCTGCGAGATGCGGATCCGCGGCCGCCTCACCACATACACCGAGCGGACGTGCGAGGGTGGTGGCGTTGGTCGCTGCGAGTGAAATCGCGCGCAAGACAGCTGGATGCCATGAGTCTGTGAGATCTGACAAGCGAGCATCGAGGCGGTCAGCTGCCATCACATACTGTGTGAGGTCGTTGGTTCCGAGGCTTCCGAAATCAACTTCGGCCAAAACTTTGTCGGCCAACAGCGCGGCCGCCGGAGTTTCGATCATCACACCAACATGGCGAATGCCGAATTCGCGAGCTTGAGCCGCGAAGTCCGCCGCCTCGGCAGGCGTATCAATCATCGGTGCCATGACCCAGAGGTCAGTGTGAGTGTCAGTGGCTGCCTGCGCGAGGGCCTGCAGTTGGCGACGCATCACGCCAGTGCCATTGCGGGTGAGGCGCCAGCCGCGCACACCGAGTGCGGGGTTTTCTTCGGGCACCGTGTTGAGGAACGGCACTGGCTTGTCGCTGCCGGCGTCGAGAGTGCGGACGACGACCTTGTGGCCTGCCATCGCGGTGAAAACATCGGTGTACAACGCGACTTGCTCGTCGACTGATGGTTCGGTTTCGCGAGACAAGAACAAAAGCTCAGTGCGGAAAAGACCAATGCCCTCAGCGCCTGCGTTTGCGGCACTCACTGCATCGGAAACAGAGCCAGCGTTGGCCAACAGATTGACTGGCGTGCTGTCAGAGAGGCGACCAGGACCAGTGACGGCAGCCGCGCGAGCACGGAGAGCGTCCTCGCGAGTCTTGTGATGAAGCACGGTTGCTTCGTCTGGATTGCGTTCAACCAAACCGTGACGACCATCAACCATGACGACATCGCCCGACTCGAGCTGTTCAGCATCATTGCAACCGACGACCGCTGGGATACCAAGACCGCGAGCAACGATGGCCGTGTGGCTGGTCGGTCCACCTTTAGCGACCACGAGCGCCAAGCAGTAACGCATGTCGAGAGCAGCCGTGTCGGCTGGTGTCAGATCATCAGCGACGATGACAGAGGGTGCACTCAAAATAACTGGGCCAGACTTTTCGCCGCTGAGTTCCGCGATGGTGCGATCGGCAATTTCGTCGAGATCATGAACACGTTCAGCGAAGTAACCGCCAAGGCTTTCGAGGGCCGCGCGGAAACCAGAGAAGGCGTCGCGAATTGCTGGGCGAACATCTGGGTAAGTGATGTCGTCGGTGAGTCGTGCGCCGATTGCTTCAACCAACGCAGGGTCTTGAGCGATCATGGCCTGCGCTTGGAGAACTTCACGCGCAACTTCGATATCGGCAGCAATCGCGCGACGTTCAAGGTCTGCAGCAACTGCTTCCAGAGCGTCGAGCACCTGACGAGGTGTGCCAGGAACTTCGTGATCAACAACTGTGTGTCGAATGCGATGAACTTCGCCGACGACTACGCCGGGCGAGACGCCAATACCGTTAAAGCTGCTCATGCGTGGGGGTTGTCCTCGTCGTGATTTGTGCCAACAATGTCGGCAAGCGTACCGAGTACTGAATCCGCGTTTTCACCGTCTGCCACAGTGATCTCAAGCTCTTCGCCGAACTTCACACCGAGTGCGAGCACCATGAGCATCGAAGCGGCGTTCACCGCCTTGTCACCCACGCGACCAATCGTGCATGAGAGACCGGATGAGGCTGCGGCTTTGACGAGAAGCGATGCTGGACGAGCGTGCAAACCAACGCTACTTGCAACTGTGACGACCTGTGATGGCATGTTCTTTCCTTTATGAAATAGAGCAGGTGGGTGGCCCGAAGACCACCCACCCGCTTTGCTCACATCCGTGAATGTGAGCGGGGTTTATTTAGGCAGCTGCCTTCTGGTTTGCACCCTTGAGTGCAGAGACGAGAAGTGCAGTGACGACGGTGCCTGCAACGAGTGCGAGCAAGAATGCACCTGCATTGCCGATCAAAGGCAAAACAGCGATGCCGCCGTGAGGAGCGCTGAGGGTTGCCTGAGTAGCGGCAACAACAGCGCCTGCAACTGCAGAACCAGCCATGATCGATGGGATCACGCGGATTGGGTCAGCAGCTGCGAATGGGATTGCACCTTCGGTGATGAAGGTGAGACCCAAAACGAATGCAGCCTTGCCCTGTTCGCGCTCAGCATCGTTGAAGAGGTTCTTGCGGAGAACGGTTGCGAGTGCAAGACCCAATGGAGGGGTCATACCAGCTGCCATGACGCATGCCATGACCGTGGTGCCTGCACCGTTAGCTGCAGTAAGAGAAGCCACACCGAAGGTGTAAGCGACCTTGTTGATTGGACCACCCATGTCGAATGCCATCATCAAACCGATAATCACGCCGAGGAGGATTGCCGAAGCACCTGCCTGCTGGGTGAGCCAGTCATTTGCACCCGTGTTCAATGGGGTGACGATGAGCTTGCCAAGGGTCACCATTGCGGTACCGACAACGACGGTTGCGAGCAATGGGTTGATCACCAATGGCATCAATGGGCGAATTGCAGATGGAACATTCCAGTTGCTGATTGCCTGAGCAACAGCACCTGCGATGAGACCACCGAGAAGTGCGCCGAGGAAGCCTGCGCCGACTGCACCAGCGAAGTAGCCAGCTGCGAAGCCAGGTACGAGACCTGGGCGATCAGCCATGCCGAATGCGATGTAACCTGCAAGAGCTGGAAGCAAGAAGTTCCATGGGCCCATTGCGAGGCTGAACAAAATTGCACCGATGCGAACGTTCATGGCAAGAGCAGCGCCACTTCCGTCAACGCCGTCAATACCGTTCTGGTAGTTCAAGCTGGTGAAGCCAGCTGGGTCACCTGAAATAAGGAATGACAATGCAATCAAAATACCGCCAGCGGCGACGAACGGAATCATGTAAGAAACACCGGTCATCAACCATTGACGCAAATTAGAACCAGCACTCACTGCTGTTTCCTCTCTATCCCTTGTTCACTACGAGGGATTCCTCGCAGCGGTCTTGCCTGCCAGATGCACGTGCAATCTGACCTTTCTGCTTCCCTTAAGCAGAAACCTGTGTGCGCTTAAGCGCTTGCAACCTTCTCTTCAGCTTCTTTAATGAGAGCTGCAGAGTCTTTGATTGCTTGTTTTGGAATCGACTTCACAATGGGAAGGTGAGCGAAGCGATCTGCATCGCGAACACCGACGTCATTTGCAAAGATGCACACATCTGCTGCCGCAATGATGTCTGCAGGAATTGGCTTGAGGCCGCCAGCGCCCTGGGTCTCCACCCAGATTTCGTGGCCAGCTGCTTTAGCTGCGCGCTCGAGTGCTTCGGCAGCCATATACGTATGGGCAATACCGGTAGCACAGGAAGTAACTGCGACGATTTTCATCAGTTTCCCTCTCCATTGCTGAGTACAGCCACGAGCGCTTCAGCGGATTCTGAAGTGCGGAGTGCAGCCGTAAATTCTGGATCCATCAATCGACGGGCAAGTCCCGACAAGATGGCAATGTGTTCGTCCCCGCCGCCTTCTGGCACGAGAATCATGAAAATCACGTCTGCGCCGGGCTCTTCGGGATCGAAGACAACTCCGTCAGCGCTGCGCGCTACAAGCACGGAAGCGACATCAATGCCGGCGCTGCGAGCATGTGGAATAGCGACACCGTCAAACTGTGGGGTTCCCATCTCGTCGCGAGCGATAACGTCCTTAACAATCTGACTCGCATCGCTTCCGCGACCTGCGGCCACCGCACGCTCTGCGAGCGAAGTGATAGCAGCGACCTTGTCGCTCGCCACCAACTCCAGATCGATGAGCTCTGCTGCAAATACGGACATTAGGCAACCTCTACTAACTGACGTTCGAAATCAACGGAAGAATGAACAAGCACTTCAACTGCCGCTGCCTGTTCTGGTGTTGGAATAGCGGTACCAGGCAGTGCAACTGACGCGGCCGACCATTGGACAGCGCCTGGAAGTGCATCCACTGTGGCGCCACCAGCGAGAAATGTCGCGAGCAGAATGTCGCCCGCACCTACTGGCGTACCGACAACCGCGTGAGCGGGCTCGACATGAACGACATCATTTGAAGTGACGTAGAGGGCTCCGTCAGCGCCCAGGCTGCACAGCACCGCACCCACACCGCGATCAATCACTTCACGTGCCGACACCACGGCATCGGAAATTGAACCTGGTTCTCGACCGACAAGTCCGCCGAGCTCATGCTGATTAGGTTTGATCAAGTCTGGGCCGCCAGCATGAACTGCGGCCGCCAGTGCAGCGCCGCTCGCGTCGAGCACAACTCGAGCTCCTCTTGCTTTCGCATGTTGCACAAGTCGAGCGTAGGTGTCATCGGTAGCGCCAGGATTCAACCGACCCGCCAAAACAACCCAATTGTTTTCGAGATCAAGCGCATCCAGGGCACCTTCGATTGCTGCCAAAATTTCTGGCGTCATAGTGACACCAGGCTCGTTGATTTTGGTGACAGTTCCGTCGGCTTCGACCAAAGTCAGGTTGCTGCGAGTGATTCCCTGAGCCATCACCATGGAGTGCGAAATGTTTTGTGCCGTCAACTGCTCAGACATCCACTCGCTTCCGAGGCCGGCTCCAACCATGACTGCATGAGTGTCGATTCCGTACGCGGCAAGTGCGCGTGAAACGTTCACACCTTTGCCGGCAGCATCGAGACGGATGAGTTCTGCACGATTGACGCCACCACGACGAAGTTCGCCCACCGCAATGGTGCGATCAATGCTCGGATTCAACGTGACGGTGATGATCATGCGCGCACCACGACTGGACCGGCTGCTTCAATTTCGTCAGCCACATCATCGTCAACGAGGGCATCTGTAATCACGACATCTACGTCTTCAAGACTGCCGAACGATGCAAAGTGATTGACACCGAACTTGGTGTTGTCAGCCAGCACGATGCGACGGCGAGCTGCGAGCAGCATCGCGTTCTTGATAGCCGCTTCTTTGCGATCAGGTGTCGTCAACCCGCGATCAGCAGTGATGCCGTTGCTGCCCACGAACGCAACATCCGCGTACAGACCCTTGAGACCATCAATCGCCCATTCGTCGACACACGCCATGGTCCGCGAGCGAACCCTGCCACCAAGCATCAGCACGGTGATGTTCTGCCGATGCGCAAGCGCGGCTGCGTGGAGAACTGAGTTGGTGACGACCGTGAGCTCGTATGTGTCTGGAATGAGAGTAAGCAGCGTTCCAGTAGTCGTGCCAGCGTCAACAATGATCGCGCCTTCGGCAGGCACTTCGGCGAGCGCCGCCTGCGCAATCCGAAACTTCTCGTCCTGATGCTCGTTGATGCGGGTATCGACTGTCGGCTCGAACGCAAGTCGCGCAGCTGGCATCGCCCCGCCGTGTACGCGACGAACTAGTCCTTGGCGCTCAAGATTTGAGAGATCGCGGCGAATTGTTTCTGGTGCGACTGCGAGCGAATCAGAGAGATCTACAACGGATGCACGCCCATCACGGGTGACAGCCTCGAGGATTGCTCGATGGCGTTCCGGTGCGTACACGTGACTCCCTGAAATCAAAACGGGCAAACTCAAGCCGTTGGCAGAATTTTGCTCACGATTTGTCCGCGTGTCTACGCTTGATTGAGCCCGTTTCGGTAACAATCAAATAAATACGGGCAGCGAGTAACCGAAAAATTACTCTCCGTAATCATTCTGGGTGAATGGGCCGACGCATGCACAACCGTGCAGATGGCTGTTACCAGCCGTGCTGACGGACAAACTCGGCCGAAGCGATGAGTTCTGGCGACAGGTATCGGTCAGGTCCCGGACCGGCCACCGTGGTCCGTAGTTGTGTAATCACTGCCTGAGTGAGAGGTGAAGGAGCCAGCGGCGCCCGCATTTCAATAGCGCGTGCGGCGGCCATGAGTTCGATTCCAATCACCTGAGTCAGGTTGGACACAGCGCGGCGCAACTTGCGGCCCGCATGCCAGCCCATCGACACGTGGTCTTCCTGCATCGCAGACGAAGGAATCGAATCGACGCTTGCAGGTACGGCTAGCCGCTTCATGTCCGACACCAGACCAGCCTGCGTGTACTGAGCAATCATCAATCCTGAATCAACACCTGGATCGTGAGCCAAGAACGGATTGAGGCCATGAGAACGATGTCGATCGAGCATGCGGTCGGTGCGGCGTTCGGACATCGACGCGAGGTCAGCCATCGGAATCGCGAGGAAATCCAAGGCATAGGCAACGGGCGCACCATGGAAATTTCCGTTGCTGGAGAGTCGACCATCGTCGAGAACAACTGGATTGTCGACCGCCGCGGCGAGTTCGCGTTCAGCCACTGTGATGCAGTGAGTCACTGTGTCGCGGACTGCGCCAGTGACCTGCGGAGCGCAGCGAAGTGAATAAGCGTCTTGGACGCGATCATCATTGACTTTGTGTGACGCGACGATGCCACTGTCCTTCAGCGTCGCAAGCATGCGAGCCGCCGAAACTGCTTGACCTGGGTGCGGGCGGAGCGGCTCATGCAATTCAGGAATAAAAACTGCATCAGTGCCGAGCAACGCCTCCACACTCATCGCGGCGACAACGTCAGCGGCGTTAAGAAGATGTTCAACATCATCAATAGCAAGCACCAGCATGCCCAGCATGCCGTCGGTGCCATTAATAAGTGCCAAGCCTTCTTTTTCTTGCAATTCCACTGGCCTAATCCCCGCAGCTGCAAGCAATTCAGGCACTGGTCGAGCAACGCCATCAGCACCAACTGCTTCGCCCTCACCCATAAGCACCAGGGCGCAGGCCGATAACGGCGCAAGATCACCACTGCAACCGAGCGATCCAAACTCACGCACTAGCGGCGTAATGCCGGCGTTCAAGATGTCAGCCATTGTTTGAGCAACTACGGGGCGAATACCAGTGTGACCGCTGCACAACGTTTTGAGGCGCAAGAACATCAACGCGCGAACGACTTCGCGCTCTACTGGTTCGCCCGTACCAGCAGCGTGAGACCGGATAAGCGAACGTTGAAGTTGAGAGCGATCTTCTGGGCTGATATGCCTTGTAGCAAGCGCACCGAATCCGGTTGAGACTCCGTAGACCGGAACCTCAGATTGCGCCATAGCGTCAATATGTGCACGGCTTTTTGACATTGCGGCAAGTGCATCAGCACCAATCACAACGTGTGCGTCATGCCGCGCAACCGCGACAACATCGGCGCGAGTGGTGCCCGCGGTGTGAAGAACGACTGCCTGCGTTGTCATGAAAGACCCTTACCCGCAACGAGTGAACCGTCGCGCCATGTTTGGTGAATCAGATTAAC
>JAFMIT010000006.1 GCA_017853815.1 Actinomycetota bacterium | reverse complement strand
ACGCTTGCCGGTGGGGCATTCATTCTTCTTATGAAGGCCTTTATGCGGATTCTTCTTCGCCATGGAACTACGCCACCTCTCGCTTCGATACGGTCTTCGAAGGAGTTCCTTTTCGCGCAAGCGAGCTGGAGCTTTTCGACTTTGCACTGCGCTTTGCCTTCAAAGCATCTGCAGCCAACAACGGCAACAGCCCCTCTTCGCGCATGCGTTCTTTATAGCGATAAACAGTTCGCTCGGTCACCTGATGCGCAGCAGCGATCTGCTTCACCGTGAGTTCTGCTTTGATGATGGTCTCGCGAAGGCGGGCAGCGGCAATCCGCTGCTCTGGAGTGACGAGTTTCGCTTTGCCACGAAGGGCAGCGCGCTGGCTCTCAGTAGTGCCACCCCAGACGCCGTATTCCTCATTATCGATGGCGTACTCCAAGCAGGCCTTCTGCATTGGGCACTGTGCACACAGGGATAGCGCCTTTTGTTGGCTGCGCACATCTTCGCGGAAGAAGAGATCGGTCTCCGCGCCACCGCACAAGCCGTAGAGCTGAACCTGGACAGGTACAGGAGTGACTTCAAGAGTCGTGTATGGGAGTTGAACATGAGCTGGCATCGCCAAATTCCTTTCGATCACACTGAATAACAAACCGGTCGCAATTGCTTGCGCTAGTCCGAATCGCCCGCGGGCGGTCCGGCTGTGGGTCGTCATTGCTGATCGACCCGCTGCTTCCTCATGGCCAATTGGCTATGAGGCTGGTCTTCCTTCGGTTCCACCGTGCGCGGGAAGCGCGGTTGGCGCCAACCAGCCGAAGGGCTGTCGGTTGGACCTTCTGATGACCTTCCAGACTGAAAGCGTCGCTACTGCACTAGTTCTAGTGGCGTTCTGAGCTGCTTTCATCGTGTTTCCCCTGTCTGGAATTCTCCTGCCGTCTGGCAGGGGGAGAACTATGCATTGGGGTACTGACATTTTGAGTCGCCGCGCCGAAACGGGACAAAAAAGAGGAGGGAGACGGCTTTCGCCATCTCCCTCCTCGAGGGTTTTCGAACTCTTAGTTCGTCTTCACGCGGGTGTACGCCAAGTAGTGGCGACCAATCCGCACGTAGACGTCATCGAGTCGGTGCAGGTGGTTGACGTCGGCCGAAACCGCTGCCCAACCATCCTCATTGAGGAAGCCGGCCTTGATGATGACCAGGCGACCGGTCGCACGCTCGACGCGGATGAGCTTGTAGCCGCTGTAAGCGAACTTCTTGCCCATCTTGATGTCGAAGTCACGCCAGCCGTCACGGTACGAGGCCGTGACCTTGATCTTGCCAACGTACGCAGGCTTTGGCTCAACCGTGAACGCGGTCGTGGTCAAAGCGTTGCCAGCGTAGGCATTGCCAGCATCATCGAGGAATGAACCTGCAGGGAGGTAGAGGTAGTACTCGGTTGAGTACTCCAACCAGCGATCGCGAGTGAAGCGAACGACGTTGCCATTGATGACCACATTCTGTGATGCGCTTGGGATGATGGTCTGAACAACCTGGTCATCGCTCTTGCGGATCAACTGCATTGGGACATCGCCAGCCACAACGTTCTCGCTGAAGGTCAGCCAGAAGCTGGTATCGCGATCGACGCCATTGTCATCGACGTCTGAGGTCTCAATCGAGATCAGGGTCGGAGCAATGTTGTCGGTCGATTCAGTCTGGAATTCCAGATCTGCTCCGGCGAGACCAGCGAAGTGGTTGCCGTTGAGATCAAGGAAGGTGCCAGGCTCAATCGTGACGTAGTAGTCGGTGCTGAACTCGAGCTTTGGAAGAACCACGGTGACGGTCGCGCCATCGATGGTCACCTGCGACGAGGTGACATCAACGGTAGCAACGACAGTTGCCGTAGAGGCCTTCCAGACCTTGATGAGCTTGCCAACGCCACCCTTGACGACTGGCTCGTTGAACACGAGGGTCAGGTCGGAGTTGACGTCCACATTGAGCGCACCATCAGCTGGTGTGGTCGAGATGATGAACGGAGCGGCCGTATCCGTTGGAACGGTACGGAAGCGCAGGTTCTCACCACGCAGACCCTGGAACTCATTGCCAGCCGAATCCACAAACGCACCGATGTCGATGGTGACGTAGTAGTTGGTGTTGAAGTCGAGCGAAGGAAGCTCGACGACCCAGTTCGCACCGGAGCCAGAGACCTTGTCTGACGACACGTCGACCTTGACTGCAACCTTGCCCGAATCTGCATTCCAGACGCGGATGTACTTGCCAACCGAGCCCTTGTACACAGTCTCGTTGAAGGTCAAACCGAGATCGGTGTTGACATCCACATCAACCGAGCCGTCTGCCGGGATGGTGGCAATCAAGCTTGGTGGAGCATCGAATTCCGTCTGGAAGTTTTGCATGTCGCCAAGCAGACCATCAGATTCATTCTGGTTGAAATCAACGAACGCGCCCTTGTCAATGATGACGTAGTAGTTCGTGCCGTAAGCCAGTTTCGGAATGTTGACGTAGACCATCGGGCCATCTACTTCAACCTGATCGGAGGTGACGTTGACAGTGATGACTTCCTTGCCCGTGTCTTCGTTGAAGACGCGGATGTACTTCAAGTTAGTCGTCTTGTACACGTTCTCGTCGAAGGTGTAGGTGAGGTTGGTGTTCACCGAAACATTGGTCGACTCATCGAGTGGATCCACTGCGATGATCTTTGGACCAACATTGTCGCGAATCTCGGTGTGCCAGTAGAAGTCGCGTCCGGCAAGACCTGCGAATTCGTTTCCGGCGCGGTCAACAAGTGCACCCGCTGGAATTTCGAATTCGTAATCCGTGTCGTAAGCGAGCTCAGGAACCTGAACTTCGAGAACGCTGTAGTTGGCGCCGAGGTTCGACTCGAGAGTCACGTCCTTTGAAGACAATGGAATCACCATCAGGTGACCGGTGTCGCGGTTGCGCAGGCTCACAGTCTTGCCAACACCATTGATCGAAACCACTTCAGAGAAGAGGAACGACATGTATGGGCGGTGGACTGTGACGTCCGTTGCACCTGAACGCCAGGTGTTGAGGGTGTTGCCTTCGGCATCACGGTGGATGATCGACGCATCGACAACAATCGGATTCTCGTCTTCAACAGTCACAAACGAAGCGACAGCAGAACGGTAGATGCGGCTGACGCGAACGCTGTTGTAGCACTCGGCTCCGCCATCCGTTGCAGCTGCCATGGCACCCATGTCGTAACCCCATGCGACTGCATCGCAGGTGTCACCATCAAGAGTGTCAAGCATGTTCTGACGGTTTGAGTATTCCCATGGAGTCGAAATCGACCAACCGGTCATGTAGTAGTCGGCGCCAAAGACAACCTCGTACTTACGATCAGGGCGAAGACCCGTGAGCTCAACAATTGCGTACAACTGGCCACCGATCATGCGGGTGGTCACCTGCTTGCGGCTGAGCTCTTCGGTAGCGAAGCGACGGCTGGTCTCGGTCTGTGGATCCCAAGCCGTGCAATCCCAACGAGGATCGGCAGGGTTGCCGCTCGTCGACACAGGTGCCGTAGTCCATGCACATTCGTTGACGCCAACGTAACCACCATCGAGCAGCGACGCCTTGTCGACGAAGTGCGAGTCGGTGATGTTGATAGCGAACTCAGCTGAAGTGCGGGTGACGTTAAGCACCTTGCTTGCCATCAGCGTTGTGCCTGCCCAGTAAGCAGAATCACGGAACTGAACGGTGTCGTAGCCACCATCGCCATCAACGCGATCGGTTTCGCTATCCATATCGCTATTGATTGGGAAGCTAGCCACAACCTCGATCGAGTACGACGTACCAGCATCGAGACCGGTCAAGTTGAACTTGACGTAGCCATCGTTGCGGCAGGTGTCGCGGCCTTCCACCATGCAAGAGATGCTGGTGTAGGTGCCGGGCTCAAACGTCTGATCAATCGCTTCGTAGCGAACTGGACGCTGCAAGTCATGGTTACCCGTGAACTCATTGCGTGGATCGTTGAAGCCCGCTGCAGCGAACCAATCCATCACGTTAGGCGTGCCGTTACCGTAGTTAGGAATCAAACGGAACGAGTACGTGCCTTCACGTGGATCGAGGTATTCATTCGACTGATCGGTCGACAAGTTCGTGTGCAAGGTGATTTCGAGCGAGGTATCGCTCGTCGCACGCACGCGGGTCGGCGCCCAGTCGTTGAGCTCAGCGTTTTCTGAGTAGCTGTCCGAGAGACCTTCGTAGAGGCCACCATCAGAATTCAATGCGCCAGTGACAAATGCCTGACCGCTGAATTCGCGAAGGTTGCCCCAACGACCTGACGCCTCATCCTTGTGCGCACCAATCACACCATCAAGGGTGCTGAGGTTGGTGTTGGCAACGTCGATGAGTGAACCAGGGCCGTCGTAAAGGCTCAGAACTGCGGCAGTGCCGAAGCGATCTGCGTCGGTTTCGTCCGCGCCATCACGAAGATTGAATGGAGTGATGACATCAACGTTGGTGAAGTTGAGGTCGTGCAGACCGGCATAGGCGCCACGGTTTGGATACGTTGGATCCATTTCGTTGTCTGACGAATCACCACGAACAACTTCCTGGCCCAATGGGTTAATCCAGGTGCGGTAAACGGTTGAACCGTTCTCGTGCATGTTGTTGTCGTCAAAAATGCCAACCTGATTCTGGCGAACATCAAGTGGGGTGAAATCGCGGGTGTCTTGGTAGTACCAATCGGTGTGGTTGTACTCGAGTTCCCAAACCTCATCGATTGGATCCCAGATGTAGACGTAGTGCTCCACATCTGCCTGGACATAGAAGTCGTAGGTGTGACCCAAGGTCAGATCGCCAACATACGCTTCGTAGTCGTAGGCCGGACCACATGAAGGGTCTGCCAAGTCTGTGCGCTCGTTGACGTCGACCGACACAGAATCAGTGACCCATGCTTCGGAAGTCTTGTCATAAACCAGAACCTGAGGAGCACCGTTGAATTCGTAAACGTCGCGAACGCCGTCAACTTCGGTGGTCGCTGGGACCGCTGCGCAAACGAAAGTCGTGTGACGTTCGTCGTTGACTTGGTCGTTCTGGTATGCGAGACCGTTGTCGGTGCTCAATCCCGTGAAGAACTGACCGAAGTGTGCGTACTCAGCATCAGCGAAGAAAGTTGAGCCTGAGCCCGGACCGTCATCATTGCCACCGATGCCTGCCATGTTTGTCAGCCAGGCATCAAAGCGGAAGTATGTGTCGACACCGTTCTTGATGTTCGACACTGCGTATTCAAATTCGCAACCGTCAGTCGCAGGAATCTCAACGATGGTGGCAGTTGCGCCAGCATCGGATGACTGCGTATCGACCGACAGGCCGAATGCATGATTGTTGGTGGCATGCCACTGTGGCGTTGCATAGCCAGGGATGGTGTGACCAGGAATGGTCTCGACACAAACCCGACCTGCGTTCGCTCCGGTGGCCCAGCCATAGACCTGGATGTCATTCCCCACGGCGCTTGCTGGCGCGGCAACAAGAGTGCCGAGCGCAAGCGCAATAACTGAAGTGACGCCTAGAGTTTTCGCGGCTGAAGATCGCCAGAACTTCAACATTGCGTTGTTGGACACTTACGTGTTCCTCTCTCGTTTGTGCATACCCCGCCAAATGCGGAAATATGTAAGGCACATCAGGTCTGAAAATACCACAGTGCGCGACGGTTCAGCGGAACAGGTCCAGCCCTTGATCGTCCAAGAATGGGCCTCAAATCCCCCTCGATTTCCACCATGGGACGATCCAGTGCGGAATGCCCGAAATGGCGATTTCCAAGGTTCGTCATACATTCTGGCTGAACCTCGCCAAAGTGTCGTCACGCAACAATGCATGCTCTACATTTCGGCACCATCCAAGCGGATTCTTCAACGCCCACAAGGCGAGCCACACCGGCACCGAAGAGGCCGCGTCTAACGACAAAATCGGGAGATCATCGTGAACGTATTCAAAGGTCGTGGCGCAACAATCAGCTTCGTCACCGCGCTGCTTGCACTAGTTGGCGTTCAGGCCTATGCGTTCTCTCATTCTCACGACCAAAACGATTCATTCCAGCCGGCCCCGTCCGCAGAAATCACCCGCGCCGCGGCTCAAGAATCGACCACGACAGAAACATCGGCTGCATCGGATTCGACTCCTGCGGCGCAATCAGATGAGCCAGTTCCGGTGGACACCGCCGCCCAGCCTCAAATCACCGGCGTACCGCTTGACGACGACAATGAAGGTGACGAAGGCGAAGAAGAAGAAGAGTCCGACGACTAACCGAGAACTTCGAATAAGCGGCCACGAGAAATCGTGGCCGCTTTTCTTTCAGAAACTCGACTTCAGCAGAGCGGGCCAGCCAGAAATCGTGGCCGCTTTCCAGATTTGCTGCGGGTTGTACACCGACGTCCAGAGGCCCCCATGGATGGCGCGCTCGAGATACAGGGCTGAAGGCTCCGCGGCCGACACGGGTTGGTTCACAAGGCTGAGCATGAGCTGAGCGGTCAGCTGTTGAGTCTCCTCAACCTCGAACGGCCGAACGCCAAAACCAGGTGCGCCTCGGTAGGTCGCTCGCAGAATCTTGTGATCCAGAACCGAGTGCGTTCGCGCGGCGGGCGAGACGCAATAGGCAACCGGGGTTCCTTCCGCCGCAGCCACCATGGCCCGCCAACGTTGGCTTCGCTTCGCCAACAGATAGTTCGGCCCTTGCATGTCCGCAGAACAATCAACGCGGACATACTGCTGACCGCAAATCTCGTGCAGGTCTAGAAGCGGCGGCGAAGACAGCTTCCCTAAACCAGCTGCGCTGAACATCGCATCGCGCACTTTGGTGCGCACAGTGCGCGCCTCAAATCTCGCTAGGCGCGCCTCAAAATGCGCCTGCGGAGTCATCAAACTGTCTGTCGGCGTCCCAAGCCACGTCATCGCCACATCGGGATAAGCCGAGGCGACCTGCACCATCAACGCATCCTGCACGACTTGGAGAGTCACGTGACTTGCGCCCGGCGAATATCCAAAACCCGCCGCCAGAATGCCGTTAGTCCAAGAAAGTTGATCAAGCTCTCGGTGCAACCAACCAGCGACGGAAGCAGCCTCATTGACCAGATCAACACCCGCAATCGCCGCAATCTCATCAAGCGACTCTGGCAAAGATTGTGATCCGAGCGCGGTTCGCCGAATTGGAATGACAAGCAGCGAACCTTCGCTCGCTGCCTCCATCAACTTTCGCCAGCGCTCAGGATTTGGGCGCATGACTGCGACAACACTTCCACCTGCCGCTAACCATTGCTTTGTCGGTGCGCATTCCGCTCCAGCGGCGAGTGCGACGAGCAGCCGCGCATCATTGAGAGCGCGACCACCGTAAGTGAATGCGTTGAGAGCACCAGGTTCAGCCCATTGATGCTTGACCCAGTTCTCAGCATCACGACTCAAATCTTGAAGCCGCACTGCTGTACCGCTCCCCCGCCACACCACGGTCACGATGTCATCGGCAGATTCGGTCCAGCCGTTAGCAACCGCATCACGCGAGCCACGTCCGCTTGAATCAACTACAGAATCCCCAAGCAGGGCTAGACCCCGCTTCATCAACTCAACGCCGCCTGGTCGCAACTCGGCGACAGTCAATTCGCGATAAATATCGCGGTATTCCGTACGCCAATCCTTGATGTCTCGGTCAAGCAGACTTTGTGCGAACTCGCTGCCGACAGTCGTCGAACTCGAAGACTTACTAGAGACACTGCTCAACTTCATTGTTGGGCCTTTCACTATTTCTGTCGTGCCGCTTCTGCAATACCAATGCCTGTGAGCGTCACAAGTCCGCCGATGATCTGCCAGGCTGACAGAATCTCACCCATCACGATCAAGGCTACGACCGAAGCGAGCACAGGTTCGGTCATTCCCACCGCGGATGCTTGCTGCGCCGTGATGTGATTCATCGCTTTTAAAGCCAACCAGAATGGCAAGACCGTCCCCATGACGACCATCCAAGTTGCCATCAACCAGAGCGGTGCGCTGAAGGTCGCGGCCCCGGTTGCGATGTCGCCAGATCCGGCAAGCTCTCTCCACGGGAAAGTCCACCAGGGCTGAAAGACCGCCCAAAACGCGGCCGCCATCCCGAAACCCCACATTGTCAATGACAAGGAATCTCTCTGAAACTCGCCCGTGAGTAGGCGTTCCCCTGCTAAGTAATAAATCGCGAGCGCTGCGGCAGCGCCGAGCGACGCGGTGACACCGAGGACATCGAGTCGGAAGCCGTTCCACACTTCCGTAATCAACACGAGACCACCAAGAGCGATAAACAAACCAAACCAGGTCGTTCGCTGCACGTGATGGCTCCACGCGAACTTAACCCAAATCGCCACCATCAGCGGTGCGGTGAATTCCAAAATGAGCGCAACGCCTACAGGCAACAAGTGAATACCGATGAAGTACAGCCACTGGGTCATCGTGACGCCGAGAATTCCGTACAGCGCTAGGAGCCGAAACTCGCGCCAGCCTTTGAGCTTCAATGACTGTGGTCGAAGAATCGACACCACCACAAGCAACACGACAAAGGCGGCGGAGGCGCGCAACTGTGAAAGTCGGGTTGCGTCCAGAGTCTCCATCAACAACTTTGAGACAGTGCCATTGACACTGAACATCAGCGCAGCGGTCATGTAGAGCGAATAGCCCACGATTGGGCGGCGGCGAGAAGTCACTTATCGGACCGACGCGTAGATGTCGAGGGTTCGCTGCGCAATAGCGGCCCACCCAAAATGTTCGGTAGCGCGACGGCGACCAGCTGCACCCATCTCGTCTGAACGTGATGGATTGTCGAGAGCATCGATGAGTCCCGCTGCAAAGTTAGCTTCGAAACCTGCAATGTCATCAGGTGTGTACTCAACCAAGATGCCCGTCACACCATCGACGACAACCTCTGGGATGCCACCGACCGCGCTCGCAACAACCGCGGT
Source organism: Actinomycetota bacterium (assembly GCA_017853815.1). Classification (GTDB taxonomy): domain Bacteria; phylum Actinomycetota; class Actinomycetes; order S36-B12; family UBA5976; genus JAFMIT01. Next base: position 21,019 of record JAFMIT010000006.1, on the reverse strand, counting down.
TCCACACGCCATTGCTTCTAGGTTCACGATGCCGAGCGGCTCGTAGATGGATGGACAAGCGAACACCGCTGCGTGAGTCAACAGCACAATCAGTTCGGGTTTAGAAACTTGAACATCAATCCAGACGACGTCATCTGGTCGACTCGTTTGCAAAGCGGCAACTGCTGCAGCGACTTCGTCTCCAATGTGCTTTTCGTCCGGCGAGGATGCCGCAAGCACCAGCTGGACATCACGTGGCAACGAACTCGCAGCGCGAAGTAGATGGATGAGCCCTTTTTGGCGAGTGATCCGACCGACAAATAACACGTAAGGCCGGTCTGGATCAATCCCATACTTTCTCAGGACCGATTCATCCTGAGTCGGCGTGAATATTGACACGTCAATGCCGTTGTAGACCACGGGAACTTTGGCGGGGTCGACAAACGGGTAGCAGTCAAGAATGTCATCCCTCATTCCCGAGCTCACAGCAATCACTGCATCTGCGGCGCGATACGTATCTGCCTCAATCCAGGAAGACACGCGGTAGCCGCCACCGAGTTGATCCGCTTTCCATGGACGCCGAGGTTCAAGTGAATGCGCCGTGATGATGTGAGGAACACCGAGCGTCTGGGCTGCCATGTGTCCAGCCAAGTTCGCGTACCACGTGTGCGAGTGCACGACATCTGCACCGTTCGCAACAATCGCGCTTGCCATCTCAACATCGGTCGAGACAACTGCCAATGCGGGATTCAGGCCTGGCGCGCTTGCCAGCGTAAAAGCTCTGGCATCGGAACGTTCGGCCCCCATGCAATACACGTCGACTGATGCGAGCTCCCGAAGTGATTTGACGAGTTCGGTTACGTGGACGCCAGCCCCGCCATAGACCTCAGGTGGCCATTCCCTAGTAACAATTGCAGCACGCATGGGCGCAACCCTAGATGTTCGTCTCTCAAGCAATCTAGGGTTCACCCATGGCACATGAACCTAAAGTTCTCGGAATCGTCTTGGCAGGTGGCGAAGGCAAGCGTCTTATGCCCCTCACCGCTGACCGAGCCAAGCCCGCGGTTCCCTTTGGCGGCGCCTACCGACTCATCGACTTTGTGCTGTCGAATATCGCCAACGCTGGCTTCCGCAAGATTTGTGTCTTGACTCAATACAAGTCTCATTCACTTGACCGCCATATCTCCACTGCCTGGCGACAAGCTGCGATGTTTGGCGACTACATCACTCCCGTTCCCGCGCAGCAGCGGCTCGGACCTCGCTGGTATACGGGATCCGCAGACGCGATTCTGCAATCCTTGAATTTGATTTATGACGAGAATCCAGATTACGTCTTGGTGTTCGGCGCTGACCACGTCTATCGCATGGACCCACGGCAGATGCTCGACCAACACATCGATTCAGGTGCGGCCGTCACTGTTGCTGGTATTCGCCAACCGCGCTCCGAAGCACATGCTTTTGGTGTGATCGAAACTGGTCCAGACGGTCGCAAGATCGCTCAGTTCCTGGAGAAGCCAGCTGATCCACCGGCCATTCCAGGGTCTCCTGACGAATCGTTTGTGTCCATGGGCAACTACATCTTCACAGCCAAGGCACTCATTGAGACGCTGATCGCTGATGCAGAAGACGAATCCTCGATGCACGATATGGGCGGCAACATCATTCCGACCATGACGGCAGCCGGTCTCGCTGAGGTGTACGACTTCGCTGACAACAGCGTCCCTGGTTCTACCGAACGCGATCGCGGGTACTGGCGCGATGTGGGTACTCTCGAGAGCTACCACGAAGCCCACATGGATTTAGTGTCGGTGCATCCTGTCTTCAACCTGTACAACCAGCGTTGGCCCATCTTGAGTTACACACCGCCGCTACCGCCAGCAAAATTTGTTGAGGGTGGCACGGCGCACGATTCGATTATCGGAACCGGTTCGATTATTTCTGGCGCGCACGTGCGCAGTTCGGTCGTCGCAACAGATGTGGCGGTCAACGAAGGTGCTTACGTCGAAGGTTCTGTGTTGCTACCCGGCGTGCGCATTGGTCGCGGTGCAGTGATTCGCAATGCGATTCTCGACAAGAACGTCGTGGTGCCCGCTGGCGCAAAGATTGGTGTCGATCTCGACGCCGATCGACAGCACTACACCGTGAGCCAAACAGGAATCGTTGCTATCGGCAAAGGTGCTGCAGTTCACCTTTAGATAGAACTCGTCACTCAACCAGCGCGTCGGCACTGTGCTCAACAGTGAAGGCGCGCTGATTGCTGAGTCGACCCGATTCTTTGATGGGGCGATGAAAAACCACAAACTGCGCAGGCTTCAATTTTGCTGGTGGCAGCAAGCTGTGCGACGAGTCTGCGATAGTGCGCAACAGCGTGGGAATAACTGGCCGGTGCGAACACACCACCAACGGGCGTTCATCAAGTAGGACCGAGTGCGCCCAAGCTTCAGTGCCATCTGGATCGTCGCGATATCCAAACTCGCTAATGGCAGGGACTTTGATGAGCTGATGAGGAGCAACAACGAGTGGCGAGACGGTGTCTACACATCGTTTTGCGGGCGACGAGTAACCCTGACGTACTCCGTACGCGGCCATTGCCAGTGCCACCATGTGCGTGTACGCGTCGCCCTCCGGCAAGAGTGGCCGTTCATGATCATGGGGTGCCACGCCACCGTGCCGAGCGGCAAAGTCGGCCCGCTTTTCGGCTTTGGCGTGGCGCAGCACAATGAGCGGAGAGGTGCGTCTGCGCTTGGCGACTGCTTCTGCAACGACTCGCACATCTTGGGGATAGGTCAGAAGGCCTTCAACTCGATGCGCTCGCACCCAGCGCACCTCATCGACTTCGTCGTTCGGTGCCCAATGGGCCGGCACATCGACGTCACCAGCGGCTATGGCTGGAGTAGACGGCTGGGCGATCCAATAGCTCACGGACTTCGGTAAGCCGAGCGACATGTAGTGAATGGATTCGAGCTTGAGTCCAAGCGTGACAGCCAGACCGGCCTCTTCGGCGGTTTCTCGCACGGCTGCGACACAGCCAAGCTCACCCGCATCGAGTTTGCCTTTTGGAAGCGACCAGTCATTGCGGAGGTGTCGATGGACAACAAGTACTTCGGTGGACCGACCGCGACCGCGGAGCACGACAGTGCCAGCTGCCTTAATCGCCTTGATCTTCTTGCTCAAACCGAGAGCGCTCTCTGATGACGAGAAATCAATGTCTCCTGGTAATCCTGAAGAGCGCCTGCAGCGCCGAAACCAACATGCAGCCAGTCACCTGTTGATTGGAGTTCCCAACGAGCAATTTCTGGCGAGGTAGCAAGATCCAACATTCGCGTTGTGTAGTCGATGTGCCCAGGTGAGGTAAGCGAGACGAGCGTCTCCACTCGGCGATCGAGATTGCGATGCATGATGTCTGCAGACCCGATCATCACGTCAGTATCCCCGCCATTAGCAAACTCATACGCGCGACTGTGCTCAAGGAATCTGCCGAGGATAGAGACCACTCGGATGTTGTCAGAAAGGCCAGGCACCCCAGGCATCAACGCACAGATTCCACGAACCACAAGCTCCACGGGAACGCCGGCCTGAGATGCTCGATAGAGGGCATCAATAATCGTCTCATCGACAAGGCCATTGCATTTGAATCGAATCCGAGCAGGTAGACCGTTGTGATGGTTTTCAATTTCTCGATTGATTTTGTCAACCAATCCGTGCCGAACACCCGCGGGTGCCACGAGTAGCCGGTTGTACTCCGCACCAATCGCATAGCCGGACAGCACGTTGAAGAGGGTTGCAACATCGGCCGTGATCTTTGGATCGGTGGTCAGCAGGCCAAAGTCTTCGTAAAGACGCGCAGTCTTTGGATGGTAATTGCCGGTTCCAAAATGAACGTAACGTCGCAAGACATCGCCATCATCGCGCACCACCATAGAAAGCTTGCAGTGAGTTTTGAGGCCGACGAGGCCGTACACCACATGCACGCCCGCTTCTTCAAGCTGGCGTGCCCATTCGATGTTCGCTTCTTCATCGAAGCGCGCCTTGATTTCGACAAGCGCTAGGACTTGCTTCCCCCACTCTGCCGCTTCGATGAGTGCTTGGACGATGGGCGAATCACCTGAGGTGCGGTAGAGAGTTTGCTTGATAGCGAGAACTTGGGGATCACGCGCAGCTTGTTCGAGGAACAACTGCACACTCGTCGAGAACGAGTCGTAGGGATGATGCAACAAAATGTCACCGGAGCGCATGGCTTCCAACACATTCGGCTCACTCGCCGATTCCACACCCGCAAGAGACGTGTTGGTTTTAGGCAAGAACGCCGGAAACTTCAACTCATCATGCTTGAGATCGACAATCGATGAGAGTCCACGCAAATCCAACGGCCATGGCAGGTGGAAAACCTCGGAGCGATCAATCTCGAGTTCATCGACGAGCAAGGCAAGAATCTCAGAATCCATGGTTTCTTCGACTTCAAGTCGCACCGGAGGACCGAAACGTCTGCGCATCAATTCGCGTTCCATCGCGGCCAACAAATTCTCAGCGTCGTCTTCTTCGACTTCGAGCTCTTCGTTGCGCGTGACTCTGAACGTGTGATGCTGAAGTATTTCCATTCCAGGAAACAACATCTGCAGGTGCGCGGCGATGACGTCTTCGAGCGGGACGAACTCTTCTCGATCTGGTGAGGTGCGCACGAAGCGTTCCATCAACGGCGGAACCTTCACGCGAGCAAACAGTTGGGCTCCTGTCACCGGATTGCGGACAGACACAGCCAAGTTCAGCGAGAGCCCCGAGATATAGGGGAACGGATGGGAGGGGTCGACCGCGAGCGGAGTGAGAACTGGAAAGACCTTGTTCTCAAACCAGATAGCAAGCCTCGCTTGGTCCTTGATATCGACGTCGTGCCAGCGCACAATCGAAATGCCATGCGTTGCAAGCTCTGGCAACACAGTGCTCTGCAAAATCTTCGCTTGTTCCATTGAGAGCTCGGCGGCGCGAATGAGGACATCATGGTGAGTCTCGCGAGGCAGTTTGCCACTCACTGAGCGGGTCGCAATCCCCGCCGCAATGCGACGCTTGAGTCCTGCGACGCGGACCATAAAGAACTCGTCTAGGTTGTTGGTGAAGATTGTGAGGAATCGAGCACGCTCCAACGCGGGCACATCTTGCGCCTGGGCAAGTTCGAGCACGCGCTTGTTGAACGCCAGCCAAGACAACTCGCGGTCAAGAAAACGTGCAGTCGGAAGTGATTCGCTCACAGCCTCACCCTGCCACATCAAAGTTAACGACAACCAAAATCTTTTCGAGCATCTGAGACACCCACAATGCAAAAGCGCCAGCCTCATGGAGACTGGCGCCGAAGCGACCCCGACGGGACTCGAACCCGCGACCTTCGCCGTGACAGGGCGACGCGCTAACCAACTGCGCTACGGGGCCTTGGTGTTAGCAAGACCTCTTGCGTACCCCCAACGGGATTCGAACCCGTGCTACCGCCGTGAAAGGGCGGCGTCCTAGGCCGCTAGACGATGGGGGCCGGACATTCGATCTCACGTGGAGGGCGAAGCAGGCGGAAGGGTACGCGCTCACCGCCCTGCGACCAAATTGGGGTAAGTCCGCCGCCACTGCCTGCGGCAGCCAACTGCCGTTCTCAATGCTGAAGGGCCGAGACATTAAGTCTCGGCCCTTCTCGCTGGTGGCCAGGGACAGGATCGAACTGTCGACCTTCCACTTTTCAGGCGGACGCTCGTACCAACTGAGCTACCTGGCCAGCGGGGCGAATAGTAGGACATGGCCTTGAAGAGTCACCAATCGCGTCCACACCCGAGCGAAACCGTCCACCAGTCTGCTATTCCCATACCAATACTGTTTGGATGCGCCCATGAAGCTGCAGCTCGGCGACGGTCGCCACACGCTCTCCGTGGGAGCGCCGCCGGCCTTTGTCACGCTTCCCGCAGTCCATCCGCTTGGCCAAGGCCAGTTATCGCTAGACGTTGAACTTGAGCACGGCCTCATCAGTCGTGTGTCAACCAGTTTCGGTGACGGTCACCGCGGCGATGAAAAGTTGCTCGAGGTGCGGGATTACCGACAGGGACTCTCCCTGATCAATCGGCACAACTGGCTCACTCCTGTCGCTGCAGAGATTGCCTACGCCCTCGCGTGTGAAGATTTGATGGGCCTCGTCCCACCACCGCGGGCCGTGCTACTTCGCGAACTCCTACTTGCATTGCAGAACATGACTGGCCTGGCACAACACTTGGCAGGCAATAGCGCTGACCCAGCGGCATGGCTCGAACCACGAGAGCGACTTGTTGAACTGACCGAAGCAATCACTGGTGCCCGACTACACGTTTCATTCATCCGCCTCGGCGGTGTGGCACACGATGTAGACGCCGACGCTTCAGAGCGAATCAACCACGAAATCGAGTCCCTGCAGTGGCCAGAGCTGCAGTTGATGGACTTTGGGTGGAGTCCGGCGAACGACGAGCAATTCCAAGCTCACCATGCACTGCTGTCTAACTTTGCAGAGCAGGTGTCTGCGACTCTGGATCACCTCAACGCCACGCCTGGCGCCATTGATGTCACTCTGCCAAAAGTCGTGCGAGTGCCCGTGGGTGACTCCTACAAAGAGTGTCGAGCCACGACTGGAACCGTCGGCGTCTGGCTGCACAGCGATGGTGGAAAATCGCCGCTGCGTGTGGCGCTCACCTCGCCATCCCTCCTGGCTCTCGGCACGTGGCAAGCGACGTCACGGGGAAAGAGTCTGGAAAATGCACTCGGCGATCTTTTCGCCATGCCGCTGTGTTACGGAGAAATTGAACGATGAGTGACTTCTTTAGACCTCTCAAAGGGGCAAACGAAAACGTCGGCACCATCGTGCTCGTAATCTGGCTGATGTTTACGGCGCTGCTCATTGTTGGTCAGATTTTTTCACTTGGCTTTGATGCAGTACTCGGAGACGAGCCATGGCAATCGCTCGTCGTCTCATTTTCTAGCGCGATACCTGTACTCGGTCTTGCACTGCTAGCGCCCGTGATTTACAAACGACCTATCAAAACTCTGGTGACATCTGCCGATCGCTTTCGGTGGCGTCTGGTTGCTCTGGGGGCGGCGGTCTGGGGAGGTCTTCTCGTGGTGGGCGCAGCTGTTGCGTACGCGATGGATCCACATAGTTTTTCGTTGGTTTTCACACCGGCTACGTTCATTCCGATGCTGTTAGTGGGACTTATCTTCATCCCGATTCAAATCTCATCTGAAGAAGTTCTTTTCCGCGGAGTCATCACCCAAGCACTCGGGCGCGCATTCCAATCAGATGCAATCGTGATTGCACTAACGACCGCGCTTTTTGCACTTCCCCATTTACTCAACCCTGAAGCAGCTGGAAACGCCGGATTCGCGTTTCTTGCTTATGGAGCGATCAGTTTTGGATGGGTGATGGCAGCGAGACAGTTCGGCGGACTTGAAATCACTCTCGGCGCACACCTCATCAACAATGTGTTTGGCATTCTTGTGGTGGGCTACGCGGACGCTGTCGTCGCGATTTCGCCGATCTGGATTACTCCAGCTCCAGAAATGAATGCGACAGCGGTTTCTGCCATCGTGACAGTGGCAGTGTGGCTCGGAGTTCTGCGCTGGATTAAGTCGAGGACGAGTTAGTCGTCGTCGCGGTGCGAGGAAGAATCGTCGTCATCCTCATCAGCATCGTCTTCGCTCGTGAGCGTTGGCACAGGTGTTGCCTTCACTGAAACACGAGCCTGCGTCATGCTCGGTGCAGGTGTTTCGGTGACCGTTGGAACGGGCGTTGAGACTGTGGTCAGCGATGGGCTCGGGGTGGCCGTGCTCGTGCTGGTCGGAATCGGTTCTACGGTCGGACCAGTCGGGGTCGTCGATGCAGTTGCGCCACCAGCGTTGGTCGGAACACCAGGGCCGGTGGGCTGAGCCGTGACCGTGACAGCGGGCAGAGTCTTGATGACAACTTTGCCTTCGGCCGTCTGCGTGACGTACGCAATGATGGTTTTGATGCCGCCGACAGTCTCAACCGTGCTCACGGTCGGTGCTGGAGGGGCAAGTTCCGCAAATTCCAAACCGCTTGAGTTCGCACCAGAGGTCGCGAGAATTTGAAAATTAAATGAGGTTGCAGCAGCAGCTGCAGCAGCGAACGACAACGCCGTAAAGACGGTCTTAACTTTGACTGCCATCTCACACCTCCAATGCCTGAAGTTTACGGCTTGCTCTCGGCATTGGGTAGGGAAATGAAGAACGTTCTTCCAACGTTCAGCCAAGACCTGAATAACAGGTGGACTAAGTAGTGAAAAACGGTGGGCAAGCGGCAAAGACACAGGCAAGATGCACCCATGAGAATCTTGTTAGTTGAAGACGACCCTGCGGTAGCGAGCGGTCTATCAGACGGCCTGCGCTTGGCGGGCTTCGAAGTTCATCACGTCACTACTGGCAACGAAGGGTCGCAATACGCGCTCGGTGCCAATCCACCGGATGTAGTGCTTCTCGACCTTGGGCTTCCAGACCGTGATGGCTACGACGTCTGCCGAGAGATCCGCGCGACCTCTTCCGTTCCCATCATTGTGGTCAGCGCCCGCGACGACGAAATCGATCGCGTGGTGGGTCTTGAACTCGGAGCTGATGACTACCTTTCAAAGCCTTTCGGTGTTCGCGAGCTCGTCGCGCGCATCCGCGCAGTCACTCGTCGCACCACCAGCGATGCACCTGGCGATAAGCATGAAGCGCAACACATCGGTCAGCTGATGATCGATCGCCGTGCCCAACGAGTTTTCGTCGGTGACGAAGAAATTCATCTCACCGCGACAGAGTTTGAGTTGCTCTCAACCTTGGCCGAAGATCCAGGCGCTGTGCTTCGGCGAACTGAATTGCTCGAACGGGTCTGGGATACCGCTCTCTACGTGACCCCGAAGACAGTTGATGCGCATATCGCAGCTATCCGCAAGAAAATCGGACATCCAGAGTGGATTGAATCGAAGCGTGGAGTTGGTTTCCGTCTCGACATCGCGTAAACCGCGCTGATTGGTAGATTCGAACAGTGCGCAGGCGGTTAATCGGAGCTTTTGTCAGCATCATCGTCTTGATGCTGGTCATTCAAGACATTCCGCTGTTCGGCTACCTCGACAACATGGAACACACCCAGATCTACACATCGCTCGAGCGCGATGCGTGGCGACTGGCGGACAATGTTGACACGGGCATCGAAACTAACGACCTCAAAGGCGTGCAGACAGTCATCACCAATTACCTCAAGACTGCAGAATCTGGCGCCCGCGTCATTGTCACTGATGGAAACGGCGTAGTGCTCGCATCGTCGGACAAGACAGACATCGGCGAGGACTACACCAACCGTCCTGAAGTAGTCGCAGCAATTACCGGCAAGGCAGCCACTGGCGAACGACAATCTGAGACGCTCAAAGACGAATTGGTGTACACGGCGGTGCCTATCGAAGATAGCTACCGAATTATCGGCACACTTCGGATTAGCTTCTCAGGTAAAGCCATCGACGAGCTTGTGAGCAATCGCATCCGTGGACTTGTGGTAGTCGGCTTTCTCACCATCTTCATCACGTTGATTGCCACAGTCATTATCGCCAATGCGATTACGGAACGGCTTCGTCGAATTCAGCGCGCTACGAGCGAAGTGGCGATGGGAAATCTCGAACTTCGACTCAACAACATGGACAGCGGCGACCCAACCTCGGCGCCAGAAGTGCGACAACTCGAACAAGCCTTCGACTTCATGGTGGAGAGGCTCAAAACCGTTCTGGACAGTCAGCGATCTTTCGCCTCGGACGCCTCTCATCAGCTGCGCACGCCGCTCACCGCACTCAGACTAAAGCTCGAAAACGCTGCAGCTGTTGTGGACAACCCTGACGCATCGGCCGATGCAATTGAGGCAGCGTCTGCGGAAGTGGTTCGACTTCAGATGCTGGTTGATGGTCTTCTCGCTCTCGCTCGACTTGAAGGCAGCAATCCCCAGCTCGAACACATCGACGTGACCAACGCGGTCAACACCAAAGCAGAGCTCTGGATGCCTCTTGCTCAGGAGCGCAATATCCGGTTGATTGCGAAAGCGGCACCAAACCTGCAGGCTGCTGCTACGCCGATGGCAGTCGACCAAATTCTTGATGCGTATCTCGACAATGCTTTGGACTTCACCCCCGAAGGCGGCACCATCACTATCAGTGCCAAGCAGGTTGAAGACCGCATCGAAGTAGAAGTAATCGATGAAGGCCCAGGCATCTCACCTGCTGATGCAACGAAAGCGTTCAACCGTTTCTGGCGTGGTCGAAGCGATGATTCAGGTACTGGTCTTGGTCTCGCGATTGTTGCTCGGCTCGCGGCAGTTATCGGTGCACAAGTTTCGCTCCGCCCCGCTTCGAGCAAAGGTGGAACGATTGCTCAACTTTCGATGGCTAAGTCGAACATCAGCTAATTACGCTGTTTCTGCTGCCTCAGAAGTTTCTAGCGGCGGTCTCGGAAGTTTGCAGATGTGCTCAAGCCACAGCGCGATTGCGACAAGACCGATTGCCAAAATAGCCGTGAGTGCTTCCAACATGACCGCGGTTCGGCTGTATTCGGCCGTCATGTGCACAGAGCCAGCCGCGGCCAATCCACAATAGAAACCTGCCAGAGCACTTCCGGCGCGGCTAGCTGCAAGCGCCAGCGCCGCAGTTCGCGCAGCTACAAGTTGCGACAGTGGATTGGTTGCCCGAACCAGCGAGATTGAGCCGTCGGCCGCTTTCACTGTCCGCGGGAGTCGCTTGCGAACCGCAATGGTCCACAACAGCAGTGACAAATCGACGACGGCAATGCCTGCTGGCGAACCAGCGCCGACTCCGAAACCGACGCTAAGAAACCACCACAGCATCGCGTTGATGGCCCATCCAAGAACCAACGTGATGCACGCGATTTTGATTAAGAGGCCAAGAGTCGTCGGCTTCACGATGCACTCCAGCCACAGTCTGCGAAAACCTTCACATCGTCATCGATTGTTACCCAGTGCGACAAGGGCACACCGCGCAGCGACCACTGTGGCGCTACGTCTTGCATCGGGTGCACCACAAACTGTCGTTCGTGAGCTCGAGGGTGAGGAATCTGAAGGTTCGCTCGATCACTCACAACATTCTCGACATCGATGAGGTCGAGGTCGAGGGTGCGAGGCCCCCAGACAACATCACGAACTCGGCCGGCCGCAGCTTCGATGCCATGGAGTTTGTCTAGAAGCTCTTCAGCGTCGAGATCTGACTCTACGAGCACAGCAGCATTCAAGAAGTCAGCTTGTTCAGGTCCACCGACGGGCTTGGTCGCATACAGCCGTGACACATCAAGTAAGCGAGTTTGTGGCAGTTGTGCAATTGAAGCCACTGCCGACTTCAGGATTTCAACACTGTCCCCCATGTTGCTACCAAGAGCAATCACAGCACGACGAGGGCCTGACACGAAGTCACCGTCCTCGACGAATGATGACGGCGACGTGGTCGAAAGGAACCTGAATCGGCGCCTGAGGTTTGTTGACGGTCACTTCGACGCTGTCTACGAGCGAATAGGAGAGACACACATCTGCAATCCGCTGAGCGAGAGTTTCGATGAGATCAACTGGCTCGCCGACAATCACATCATGGATGCGTTGCGCAACCGTGCCGTAATCAACTGTCTGAGCCAGATCGTCGCTCTGCCCCGCGGCACTGAGATCCACATGCAAAACGACATCGACACGAAAAGTCTGCCCGTTCGCTCGTTCGGAATCGAGAACACCGTGGTAGCCGAACCCTTCGATACCGGCTATCCGAATCTCATCGCGAGACATGACTACCAGATCTCCCAAGGTTTGCCGCTCACATGCAGCTTGGTCGCCACCTTGAGCGCGGAGACGGTTGCAGCAACATCGTGAACGCGAACTGCCCACACACCATGCATCCCAGCAAAGGTACTGACAGCCGCCGTGGCAGCATCACGATCGTCGGCCGCGCCATCTGAATCATCTGGCACACAATCACCCAAGAAGCGCTTCCGCGAAACGCCTACCAGCACGCGGGAACCAAGCGTGTTCCACTCATCGATATCTCTGAGAAGTTGCCAATTGTGTTCAGGATTTTTCGCGAAACCAAAGCCTGGATCGAGAATGATTCGATCCTCTGAAACGCCTGCCCGGATCGCCGCTGCTTTGCGCTCCAAGAGCTCTGCAATAACTTCCTGAGTTACGTCTGTATATGTCGCGAGTTGATCCATCACGTCGCTTGGACCGCGCCAGTGCATCAGCACTAAATCAACGTCCGACCGAGCAGCGACCTGCAAGATTTCTGGATCATTGAGACCACCCGAGACATCGTTGATGGTCTTGGCGCCTACTTCAACTGCGCGAGCAGCCACATCTGCATGCATGGTGTCTACGCTGACATGAACACCGACTCGAGCCATGGCCTGAATGATGGGAATCACCCTGTTGATTTCGGTGTCGCCAGCTACCGGCCGTGCACCTGGCCGAGTCGATTCGCCACCAACATCGATGACATCTGCACCCGCATCAAGCATGGCTTTCGCGTGCGCGTATGCCTGCCGCGGATTCTCGTAGAGCCCGCCGTCGGAGAAAGAGTCCGGAGTGACATTCAAGACTCCCCAGACTTGAGTGTGTCTTTTCACGTCAGTCATGTTTAGGCCTTGTTATTCAAGATTGCCATGGCCTCAGCGCGAGTGGCAGCATCACGAAGCTGACCGCGAACCGCTGAAGTGACCGTGCGGGCACCGGGTTTGCGAATGCCGCGCATCGACATGCACATGTGCTCGGCATCGATAACGACGAGCACACCGCGCGGCTCAAGTACCTCGGTCAAAGCATCGGCAATCTGGGTCGTCAATCGCTCTTGAACTTGAAGACGACGTGCGTACACGTCGACGAGCCTGGCCAACTTCGAAAGGCCCGTAATCCGACCACTTTCGCCCGGGATGTATCCGATGTGGGCAACGCCGTGGAAAGGCAACATGTGATGTTCGCACAAAGATTGGACTTCAATGTCTCGAACGACAATCAATTCTTCATGCCCGAGATCAAATGTCGTCGACAAAACTTCTGCCGGATTTTGGCGCATGCCAGCAACGAGTTCTTCGTATGCCTTGGCTACCCGAGACGGAGTTTGCAGAAGTCCATCGCGTTCAGGATCTTCACCGATGGCGAAAAGAATTTCGCGCACCGCCGCTTCAATCCGCTGCTGATCGACTGGAGCAGTCACTACCGCCTCAGGAGCAGAAATGGGATTGATCTCGGCGTTCACTAGCTCTCCGATGTTTGCGCCGCTGAATCATCGGCGGCCGAAACGTCTGCGGCAGGCACTTCGACTGGCGGAATCGTGCTCGGAATTCGGCGATCTGAGCCAGTCCACGCTGGTCGTGTCGGCACAACTTTGATGGGTTCAAAAATGCGCGCGATGTCTTCTTTGCCAAGCGTTTCTTTCTCGAGCAGCTCGACGACGAGAGCGTCGAGGACATCTCGGTTCGCCACGAGCGTCTCGTACGCCTCGTGATGAGCCTCATCAATCAGCTTCCGAATTTCGTCGTCAATGGCTGCTGCGACATCTTCCGAGTAGTCGCGTTGGTGTCCAAGATCGCGACCTAAGAAAACATCGCCACCTGACTGTCCGTACCGAACCGCACCAAGGCGCTCGGTCATTCCGTATTGAGTCACCATTGAGCGGGCCACGCTCGTGGCCTTTTCGATGTCGTTGGAAGCACCAGTAGTCGGATCATGAAAAATGAGTTCCTCCGCAGCGCGACCACCGAGCATGTACGCCAACTGACCCAACATCTGCGAGCGAGTGACGGAGTACTTGTCTTGGTCGGGCAACACCATGGTGTAGCCGAGAGCGCGACCGCGCGGCAAGATCGTGATTTTGTGAACAGGATCGCCACCAGGCATCGCCGCAGCGACGAGCGCATGTCCACCTTCGTGATACGCAGTAATGAGCTTCTCATGCTCGCTCATCAAACGCGTGCGCTTTTGTGGTCCAGCAATGACGCGATCAATCGCCTCATCTAGTGCCGCGTTGTCGATGAACGTCGCGCCATTACGCGCAGTCAGCAACGCCGCCTCGTTCAAGACGTTAGCGAGGTCTGCGCCAGTGAAACCAGGGGTGCGCTTTGCGACGGCCTCGAGATCGACATCGGCAGAAAGCGGCTTACCTTTGGAATGCACGTTGAGAATGTGAGTACGACCTGCGAGGTCTGGTGCCGTGACGGAGACCTGTCGATCAAAACGACCAGGGCGCAAAAGTGCTGGGTCGAGAATGTCTGGTCGGTTCGTCGCCGCAATCAGAATCACGCTGGAACTGACTTCAAAGCCGTCCATTTCAACGAGCAGCTGGTTGAGTGTCTGCTCACGTTCGTCGTGGCCACCGCCGAGACCGGCACCGCGCTGACGACCGACTGCATCAATTTCGTCGATAAAAATAATCGCAGGAGCATTCGCTTTTGCTTGTTCAAACAAATCGCGAACTCGCGATGCACCAACGCCCACAAACATTTCAACGAAATCTGAACCGGAGATGGTGAAGAAGGGAACGCCTGCCTCACCCGCGACAGCACGTGCAAGCAACGTCTTGCCGGTTCCGGGAGGGCCGTACAACAGCACGCCTCGAGGAATCTTCGCGCCCACTGCTTGGAATTTCGCAGGGTTAGCGAGGAAGTCTTTGATTTCAGTAAGTTCTTCGACGGCCTCTTCGACGCCAGCCACGTCAGCGAACGTGGTCTTGGGGACGTCTTTCGCGAGCGGCTTGGCACGCGATTTGCCAAACGACATCGCACGCGAGCCGCCATTCATCTGGCTCATGAAGAAGAACAACAGGAAGACCATGAGCAAGATCGGAAGCAGATTCACGATGAGTGAAATCAACAGATTGTCACGAGTGACCTCGATGTTGTAACCCTTGGGCAGCTTGCCGCCCGCGTTGGCCGCCTCGAGGGATGCGATGAGTTCGTCGCCTTGGTCAATCTGGTAGTCCGCTTCGATGCGGGTGTTGTCCGCAAGCGTCAAGACCAGCAGTTGCTCCCGATCTTTGAGCAACGCGGAGTTGGCGCGGCCCGAGTTGATGGCTGCAACTGCCTCCCACGTGTCGACATGCTTAGGTGCCGAAGCACTAGCAATGGCCTGGGTGCCGATCATGACAAAAACGATCGCCCCAAGAATCCAGACAACAGGACCGCGAAAAAACTTCTTCATATTCATAACAGGGCGAGGCTACCTTCTAACACTGACGGGCGGCAGCCCGAAAAATGATGGAATCTCCTAGGAAACGTCCTAGGAATAGACATGCGGCGCGAGGACGCCAATTTCACGCAGGTTTCGGTAGCGCTCGGCGTAGTCGAGTCCGTAGCCGACGACGAATTCGTTCGGAATGTCAAAGCCGATATAGCGAGGTGTGATTTCGACCTTGACCGCCTCTGGCTTACGAAGCAGCGTGAGGACTTCTACCGAGCCGGCTCCGCGTGACTCCAAATTACTCAAGAGCCACGAGAGCGTCAGGCCGGAATCCAAGATGTCTTCGACGACGAGAACGTTGCGACCCGCAATGTCTTTGTCGAGATCTTTAAGAATGCGGACCACGCCCGAAGATTTGGTTCCCGATCCGTAAGACGAAACGGCCATCCATTCGGTTTCAATATGGCGATCCATGGCACGCGTGAAGTCGCTCATCAAGACCGTTGCGCCTTTGAGAACACCAACGAGGAGCAAGTCCTTGCCTTCGTAGTCACGTTGCACTTCTGCAGCGAGCTCAGAAACTCGCTCCAAAATCTGCTCCTCAGTGAGCAAGACTTTGGTCAAATCGGCAGAAATGTTGTGCGCGTCCATGCGACCTCCATTAGTTGAGAAGCCGAAGTCTGCCCGATGCCTTGTGAACCGTGACACCGCCCACCACCGTCACGGGCCCGTGCACGCTGGCATCTCGGGCGAGACGATCAACGGCCTCGATGTGCACTGCCGTCAACCCCGCCGCAGAAACGCCAGCGTCGAGCAGCCACTGCCGGATGACTCGCTTGGTAATCGCTGCAGGAATCGGACCGAAACCATCCACATTTAGACCGCGAGAATCAGCCGAGTACTCAAGAATCTGCTGTGCCGCCGCATCGAGCGCATCCGCATCTTCTGCTGCGAGTCGCGCAGACCTCGCCAAACCAGCGTCAATGTCAGCACCCAGAACCTCTCGCAGGATGGGCATGAGTTCATGCCGGACTCTCGAGCGCAGAAAGCGGGAGTCAAAATTGTGAGGATCGACGAAAGGTTCAATCCCGTAGTGCTCGAGTGATGCGGCGACCGTCGCTCGAGGAACTCCGAGGAGTGGACGCCAAATATCGCCGCTGACCGCCTTCATCGCCGCGACGGCACGAGTGCCGCTTCCGCGCGCTAATCGAAGCAGCACCGTCTCTGCCTGATCTTCGAGAGTGTGTGCCACGAGAATCCCGCGAGCAGAAACATCCGAGGACACCCGGCGCAATGCGTCGTAACGTGCGGAGCGAGCGGCAGATTCGAGCCCGTCACCGCCTACCGCTCGGACATCAACGGGAATCACTCGCACATCTGTGAGGCCAAGGCTCGAGGCCACCTGGGCTGCCTTCGCAGCCACCAGATCAGAACCGGCTTGAAGCTGATGGTCGACAATCACCACCGTCGGTCGGAGGGACATCTCAGACTGCACTGCCGAAACCGCAGCAGCCAAGGCCAGTGAGTCACCGCCACCTGAGACGGCGACAACAACCGCATCGCCAGGCTCGACTTGAACCTGCAAGAACTCGAGCACGAGTCGACGAATCTGATGCGCTGCGAGTCCGCTGTCGCTCATACGCTCAACTTCCGCCTTTAGTCCTAGGTCTGGCGCCGACGATAGTGACGAATCACGCGTTCAGATGTACCGAACTGAGTCTGCGAACACGGGAGAATACGCCCATGGATCAGATGTTCTTCGATGTCACCATCGAAATACCCGGTGGCAGCCGCAACAAGTACGAAATCGACCACGAGACTGGTCGTATTCGCCTCGACCGCATGCTCTTCACCAGCACTCGCTACCCCTGGGACTACGGCTTCGTAGACAACACTCTCGGTCAGGATGGCGACCCGCTCGACGCGATGGTGATGCTCGACGAACCCACTTTCCCAGGCTGCGTCGTTCGTTGCCGCGCTATCGGCATGTTCCGCATGACCGATGAAGCTGGCGGCGATGACAAATTGCTCTGTGTGCCAGCACAAGATCCGCGCAAAGAACACCTGCGCGATATTCACCATGTGCCCGAATTTGATCGACTCGAAATTCAGCACTTCTTTGAGGTCTACAAAGACCTTGAGCCAGGAAAGAGCGTCGAAGGCGCGACCTGGGAGGGTCGAGTTGCTGCTGAAGAAGAAATTGAGGCGTCACGTCAGCGCTTCGCAGCCGGCCACTAGAACTGATTTCTGACCGAGATTGCAAGGATTGTGTTAAGGGCACTTGAGAGATGACACATAATCCAAGGAATCTGTCATACGGTTGCCACTTGTCCATCAGTGTTACGCCATGGCTCTCGCTGAACTACCAACCAAAGGGACACCAATGAGCTCCGCGCCACGGCCGCAGTCGAAGACTGCCACCGCCGCTCCCCTGCCAAAACGTCGGCGGACTGCGCGATTTTTCGCAGCAAACTTTGTGCTCGCCGTCATCGGTGCTGAAGGTGGCATGGCTGTGGCTTTGGGCATCTTTGCGCAGCCGTTCAGTGACTGGACTGACCCAGGCTTGCTAATCACCGCAATCAGCCGTGTCGCCGCCATGGCAGGCACGTACTTCGCCCTCATCACTCTGGTGCTGGCGGCTCGCATTCCGTGGCTTGAGCGAGAAATTGGCCAAGACCGACTCATCAAATGGCATCGCATGCTCGCGCCGTATTCGCTCTACCTCATCGCGGCACACGTGGGGTTGGTTTCGCTGGGCTACGGCATCCTCGCCGACCTCAACACTTGGCAACAATTCTGGGCGCTGGTTCTCGACACCCCTTGGATGATGCCAGCACTGGCAGGTTTCTGGTTCATGCTGATTGTCGGATTCACTTCCTACAAGCGGGCACGTAGTCGCATGACGTATGAAACCTGGTGGCTGATTCACGTCTACAGCTACCTCGGCATTGCTTTGTCTTTCATGCACCAAATCAAATCGGGTTCGATGTTCGTGAACAACACAGGTCTGACCCAGTGGTGGATTGCTCTGTATGTGGCGGTGTTCGGCTCGATTCTGCTGTTTCGCTGGATTGTGCCTTTCGTTCGCTCTCGCCGACATGATCTGCGCGTCGAAAAAGTGGTTCGCGAAACCCGCAATACCATTTCGGTTGTCGTGCGTGGTCGCGATCTCGGAAAGCTCGGTGCACAGGGCGGCCAGTTCTTTGGCTGGCGCTTCCTCGATGGCAAGCATTGGTGGGAGAGCCACCCCTACTCGATTTCGGCTTCGCCTCGTAACGATCGCCTTCGCGTCACTGTGAAAGATCTCGGCGATGCATCCTCGTCACTTGCCAAACTCCGGCCGGGCACCAAAGTGTTGATTGAAGGCCCTTACGGAACTTTCACCGCTGACAAGGCCGAAGGCGAGTACGCAGTACTCATCGCAGGCGGTGTCGGCATCACGCCGATCCGCGCGCTACTTGAAGAAATCCCCAAGCATGTTGAGATCGACTTGATTTGGCGTGCATCAACCGAAAACGACTTGCCACTGCGTCGAGAAATCGAAGCGTTAGCGGAATGGCGTGGCGCCCGAATCCATTGGATGGTCGGCAGCAGACACCAGTTCCCGATGAGCCCGAAGAAAATTGTTCAGGCAGTTCCACACATCGCCTTGGCGGATGTCTTTTTGTGCGGCCCTGACGGCATGGTGAATGAGGCACGCAAGTCATTGCACCGCGTTGGCGTGCGCCCGGACCAGCTTCACGACGAAGCGTTTGCGTACTAGGAGATTTGATGGCACGCGGAATCGTTATTGGCAGCGCAGCAGTCGCTGCGAGTGTGGGTGCATTGGTGTATCCCGCAGGCAGCTTTCTCCCAGGTTTTCTCGTCGGAAGCTACGGAGACAAAACGGCTGGACCAACCTCAACTGCACCAGCTGGCGCGAAAACGCTGACTGGCGATCCCATCGAGACCAACTATGGAACTGTCCAAGTCGCCATCGTTGTTGAGAATAAGAAAATTACCGACGTACAGGTTCTGCAATCTCCTGTCGGCCCTAATCAGCGTTACAGCGATTACGCCGTTCCGGTGCTCAAAGAGCAGGCACTCGCTGCTCAAAGCGCGAACATCGCTGGTGCCAGTGGTGCTTCGTACACCTCAGGCGGCTTTATCCAATCGCTGCAATCTGCAATCGCGCAGATGTAACAGTGTCACTCACCAGAAGTGCACTTTTGAAGCAATAATGCGATTCGTCAGCTGACAGCGAATACCGGCAAAACCACCCGTGGGGGTCGGTGCGCCTGTACCAGCGAGCAGACTGCTCATCGATGTCAGTCGCATACAGACGATTCCATTGATCGCGACCGTCATCGCACCGTTCCACGTCTGAATCGTAAAAGTGTTCTGATACGTCAAATCCAGAGTGGTTGAGCAAGTAGCAAGCGGAAGTGTCATCGACCCATCTGACTTAAAGGCCTGGAAGTGAATCTTTTTTGTGTCCGGCGAAAAGAACACTTGATAGCCGCACGACACGACGTCAGTCGAACTCACACAGGCATTAAAAACTAGTGAGAAACCTTGGCCCGCGGTGTCTACTTTGGTGATGCCACCTTCGTAATGAATCCGTACGTTGCCCGGATATCGAACTCCAGACCACATTCGGCGATCACCTGAACCGATGATGGTGGCAGAACCGCTTGCACCGGCGCTGAGGTAGAGCCAGTTTGCGTACACCGTCCAGGTGTTTGTCATCGTCATCCAAAAACCAGCTGTTGCCGCATTGGTAATGGTGTTTCGGCGAGTGAACGCCGCCTTGGCCATCGTGGCATGGGCAGAAGTGCTGTCGTCATCCACCAGCAGCATCATGGGATTGCCAAAGCCGCGGAGAACGCCGAATGCGGTTCCCACGACATCCTGTCGACGTACGAGCCATGGATCCTCGACTTCGTTTGCATCGCCTTTTGTTTTCCAGGTGTGATCAGGATTTTCCTTGACTAACCGATGCATCACGAGGGACTGTCCACGTCGAAACAGAACGACCCGATTAAGCGAAACTTCGTGACTCGGTCGAACAATCACGAGGTCCCCGCGAGCAGCTATCGGCATCATGGAGTTACTCACGACCACTGCGTACTCATAGCCCATCAGTTTGAGGGCAAGAAGAGACGCGGAGTACAGCAACACGATGCACAAGCAGCCCACAAGAAAGCCGCCCACAACATTCTGTACTCCGCGCCGCAACATTTAGGCCGCAATGCTCGATGCGTCAGCCAAGAGCTCAAAAGTCAACGATGCGTCTTGGAAGGGATTGTCGTCCACGGTCGGAACATCCGGCCATGTGATTTCGAGCGTTAGCGTGACGGTGGCACCAGCGGCAACGCTCGCAAAATTGACGCTGAGACCACTAAGGCTTCCCGAGTAGAGCTGATTGTTATTGGAATCAAGCACTCGAGCCACGAGCACCGTATCGAGACTGTTTGCGGTCGAAGACGAAACATTGTTGGTATGCAACAGAACTGTCGCGGGCAATGTTCCATTGTTCTTGAAGCGAATGGTGCTCGTACGTGCCGTCATGGCAGGCATCGCACCAGTGATCGAAACAATCGGCGTCGAAGAGACGACACCTGCTGCGTCGACCATTTCTACGCGCAAACGTCCAGCAACAGCAGTGTTGCTGGTCGTAGTAGCACGTGACGTAAATCCTGCGAAAACACTTGGCGCGGACAAGGCGAACGCGCAGCTCGCTGCAATGCCGACAGTGAAGAGTGCAGGACCGGCCTTTTTGAGGATGTGGGGAGATTGAGATAGCGACATAAAGCCTCCTGTAGTTGGGAGGAGAGTTGTACGCGGCTTAACTCTCTTTCGGCTCTC
>JAFMIT010000077.1 GCA_017853815.1 Actinomycetota bacterium | reverse complement strand
GTCTCTTCGTCACCAGCTCGGGTGCGCCAGCGCATCTTGCCCGCATACGCCAAGAACAACACTGGTCGCACTACGCCATCGCGCAATGCATCTGCATAGTTGTACGAATGGTCAGCGACACTGCGCGGAACGCCATCTTCGTCTGGCAAGTACGAAACGAACGGAATGGGATTGATGTCCGATCGGAAAGGTGTGCCCGTCAGCATGACTCGCTTCGCGGCGGACTCAAAAGCCTCGCGCACCGCATCACCCCACGAAAGCGCATCACCAGCATGGTGAACCTCATCAAGGATGACGAGCGTGCGATACGAATCCACGCGCGAGCGCAGCCGTCCAGGATTTGCCGCCACACCCGCATAGGTCACAGCAATGCCTTTAAAGTCTTTGGCGCTCGCAGCTTTGTTCGCGGTGAAGTTTGAGTCGATGGGGATTCCGAACAGCGATGCTGCCTGCGCCCATTGCGTGGTCAAGTGATCAGTCGGCGCGACGATGATGATGCGGTCGACTTGGCGGCGCAGCAGGAGTTCGCGTGCGATGCGCAACGCGAACGTCGTCTTGCCGGCACCTGGTGTGGCGACCGCCATGAAGTCATCGGGGTGAGTCTGGAAATACTGCGTAATCGCAGCGCGCTGCCACGCCCGCAATCCAGAAAGATCAAGCGGACGTGCTGACTCCGTCACTCTTCGTCGGACGGCTCATCGCCGCCCGGAAGACCTTCATAGATCTTCTTGCACGTTGGGCAGACCGGGAATCGCTCGCCGTCGTAACCGGGAACCCATTTCTTGCCACACAGTGCTCGCACTGGTTTGCCAGTCACGGCACTTTCGAGAATTTTCTCTTTGCGCACGTAGTGCGAAAAACGGTCATGATCGCCGTTGTCGGTGCGGGTGCGAGTTTCTTCTTCGAGAAGAATCTGGGTTCCCGCCTCTGGGAGTTCGGTGGTCATAAATGTGATTCTACGCGGGGATGCCTACGAGGGTTGCGACCAAAACCGCCTCGATGGTGTGCATGCGATTCTCGGCTTGGTCGAATGCAATGTTGAGTTCTGAAGCGAACACATCGCTCGACACCTCAACACCTTCTTTCAGACCGTATTCAGCGGCGATGGACTTTCCAAGTGCCGTCTCAGTGTCATGCAGCGCAGGGAGGCAGTGCATGAACTTGGAATCCGCGCGACCAGTCTGTGCCATCACGTCCGCGGTCACTCGATAAGGACTGAGCAATTCGATGCGCGACTTCCACACTTCTTTTGGCTCACCCATCGACACCCACACATCGGTGTGAACAAACTGCGCGCCACTGACTGCTTCTGCGACATCCTCTGTGATGGTGATGCGCGCACCACTCTTCTCCGCAAGCTCTTGTGCGCGTGCAATCACATCTTCTGCTGGCCACAAAGACTTCGGTGCTCCTAAGCGGACATCGCTGCCGAGGAGCGCGCCCATGATGAGCAACGAATTGCCCATGTTGTTGCGAGCATCGCCGAGGTACGCGTAGCTCAACTGTGAGTCGTCCGTCGTTCCAGCGTGTTCGCGCATGGTGAGAAAGTCCGCGAGCATCTGCGTGGGATGCCATTGATCCGTCAGACCGTTCCACACAGGAACGCTGGAGTTTGCTGCGAGCGTCTCGATTGAAGACTGATCCGCGCCGCGAAATTCGATGCCATCGAAGAAGCGGCTGAGCACTTTCGCTGTGTCTGCGAACGATTCTTTGTGCCCGATCTGGGACGAGACTGGGTCGATGTAGGTGACCTGAGCGCCTTGACGATGCGCTGCTGTTTCGAAGGCGCAGCGTGTACGCGTTGAAGTCTTTTCAAAGATCAAAGCAATGTTGAAGCGCTCGAGATGCTGAGTGCGATGGCGCGGAGCAGCTTTGAGGCGAGCAGCGAGATCAAGTAGAGCACGCAATTCATCTGCGGTGAAGTCGATTTCCTTGAGGAAATGCCGACCACGTAGGTCGATAGTCATAAAAGCCTCCTGCGCTAAGCGGTAAGGCTACCGAACGGGACGTGTCGGAGCGCAGGAGGCAGCTATGACTACTGAAGCAGTCGAGCTCGCAAATTGTTGAGCTCGTCCAACATTTCTGGAGGCAGAGAGTCTCCGAACTGTCGGAAGTAATTTTCGGTGAGCGCGCATTCTGCAAGCCAGGAGTCTGGATCAATGCGAAACAGCTCATGCATGGCTTCATCAGTCATGCCGAGGCCGTCGATGTCGAGAGCTCCCGGTGCTGGCACGCGACCGAGTGGAGTGTCGACCGAGCCACCGTGACCTTCAAGGCGATCAATGATCCAGGCGAGCACGCGTGAGTTCTCGCCAAAGCCCGGCCACAGGAATTTGCCGTCCTTCTTGCGGAACCAGTTGACCTGATAGATGTGAGGCAATTTGATGGTGTCGGTCTCCTTGCCAATCTGCAGCCAGTGACCCCAGTACTGCGCCATGTTGTAACCGCAGAATGGGAGCATCGCGAAAGGATCGCGACGCAATTCGCCTACCGTGCCTTCAGCAGCCGCAGTCTGCTCCGAGGCGATGGTCGCACCCATGAACACGCCGTGCTGCCAGTCGTATGCCTCGGTGATGAGCGGAACGTTGGTGGCACGCCGACCACCGAACAAGATTGCATGGATTGGCACACCGGCTGGGTCTTCCCAGTTCGACGCGATGGATGGGCACTGAGAAGCAGGCGCTGTGAATCGTGAATTGGGATGACTCGAGGGCACTCCAGATTCAGGGGTCCAATCGTTGCCTTTCCAATCGATGAGGTGTGCTGGTGGCTCGTCGGTGAGTCCTTCCCACCAAATGTCACCATCATCAGTCAGCGCAACATTGGTGAAAATGCTGTTGGCGCGAACGGAATGCACGGCGTTGGCGTTGGTCTGCATACTCGTTCCTGGGGCCACACCAAAGAAACCCGCCTCTGGATTGATGGCATAGAGCTGGCCGTCGTCACCCCAACGCATCCAGCAAATGTCGTCACCGACGGTTTCAACTTTCCAACCAGGAAGCGTGGGCTCAAGCATTGCAAGATTTGTTTTGCCGCAGGCAGATGGGAATGCGGCCGCGATGTAGTGACTTTCGTTAAGTGGTGAAGTGAGTTTAAGGATCAGCATGTGTTCTGCAAGCCAGTCTTGATCTCGCCCCATCACAGATGCGATGCGCAAAGCAAAGCACTTTTTGCCTAGCAACGCGTTGCCGCCGTAACCAGATCCGAAGCTCCAGATCTCGTGTGTTGCCGGAAAGTGCGTGATGTACTTAGTTTCGTTGCATGGCCAAGGAACATCTTCGGCGCCGTCGACGAGTGGCATGCCGACAGAGTGCACAGCCGGAACAAAATCGCCGTCGTCACCGATGAGATCGAGTGCGGCTTGTCCCATGCGGGTCATGATGCGCATGTTGATGACGACGTAAGGACTATCGCTGATCTCAACGCCAAGCTGCGAGATGCGAGAACCCAGTGGGCCCATCGAAAATGGAATGACATACATCGTGCGACCGCGCATGCATCCTTCGAAAAGAGGTCGAAGGGTTTCGCGCATTTCATCTGGATGCATCCAGTGGTTGGTGGGGCCTGCGTCCGCTTCTCGCTCGCTACAAATGAAAGTGCGGTCTTCGACGCGTGCCACATCGAGCGGGTTCGAGCGGGCTAGGAATGAGTTGGGTCGCAGCTCGGGATTGAGCCGAATCAACGTGCCCGCGTCCACCAGCTGGGTGGTGAGGCGGTCCCACTCCTCTTGCGAACCATCGCACCATACGATGCGATCTGGCTGGGTGAGTTGGGCAACTTCTTCTACCCACGCGAGCAACTTGGCATTCTTCGTGGGGGCTTTGACAACTTCTAGAACCGACATCACGATCTCCTTCGACACGCCCGTCAATTTTCTGTTCTTACCTGTTCGTCAGTCTGCTCTTCCCGCCTAGCGGAATCCACGGTCAAAAGTCCTGAGCTTCTCCAAAGCTGCTTAGTTGAACATTCAACTAAAGCGGTGTACGTTGCTCCCATGCAGATGCCATCGCTCTATATCGGCCACGGCGCCCCTCCACTTTTGGAGCACCCACAATGGCGCAGCGAACTTCAAGCGTGGGCAGCGGACCTGCCAACGCCGAAGGCGATCCTCGTCATCAGCGCCCACTGGGAGTCCGCCCCGCTGATGGTCGGCGCGACCACGCCTGTTCCGCTGATCTACGACTTCTACGGCTTCCCAGAGAAGTACTACCAACTGCAGTACGCGGCTCCTGGTGCTCCCGAGCTAGCAGCTCGCGTCGCCTCTCTCATGCCCGACAACGAGCCTTTGCACCAGGCACCGACGCGCGGTCTCGATCACGGCGCCTATGTGCCTCTGATGATCATGTATCCGGACGCCAACATTCCAGTACTTCAGATGTCTGTGCCGACTGAAGACCCGCTGAAGCTGTTTGAGATTGGACAGCGGCTGCGGCCCTTGCGCGACGAAGGTGTGTTGATTATTGGTTCTGGCTTCCTGACGCACGGCTTGCCGTTCACCGATATGTCTCGCGGCGCGAATCAGGCCGCACCAGGTTGGTCAGCAGATTTTGATGCGTGGGCCAACGAAGCCCTCGTCCGTGGCGACGTTGAATCGTTGATGAACTACCGCGCAGCACCAGCTTTCAAGTACGCACACCCCACTGCTGACCACTTGGTGCCCATGTACTTGACGCTCGGCCTCGCGACCGACGCCTCAGCCGGCATCAACAGCACCATCGACGGTTTTTGGTACGGCCTGTCGAAGCGCTCTTTCCAAGTTTCCTAAGCACTTCCACCCCAACTGGTACGTCAGATGTAGCTGGCAGCTGCGCTGGAAGTACCAGTTGCGGTGAGAATATTTCGATTTGGTAAAGATGGCGCGATTTGTAAGTTACCCTTAGCCCGCTTCTGCATCTAGCAGATGTGCCCGTCTGTTCTGATCTTCACTCTCATATGGTGACGTTGCAGCACGATGACGCGCTTGCACGCTGGTCCTGAAAAGGTTCGCAGCCCATATTTGAGAGTTCGTTTCTTCATGTCCTATCGCAATAATGATCGCGATGGCTCGCGCCGTCGCGAAGACCGTAATCATCGCCCCTTCCGCGGCGGCGGTGGAGGCGGCGGCCGTGGTGGCCGTCCAGCTGGACGCGGCGGTCGCCCAGGTGGCAACCACCAAGTCGACACCGGCAGCTTCCGTGGCGTTCGCATCAACATCGATGAAAACACCCCCTACGCAACTGACTTCGCTGAACTCGGCGTTCCTAACAAGCTAGCTCAGGGCCTTGGCGCCCTCGGCATTCTCGAGCCATTCCCCATCCAGGCAGCCACCATTGGTGACGCACTGGATGGTCGTGACGTGCTCGGACGTGGCCGCACCGGCTCAGGCAAGACGCTTGCTTTTGGTTTGCCACTGCTCGCTCGCCTCATGGGCAAGAAGTCCAACAGCACCAAGCCACGCGGCATGATCTTGGTTCCTACTCGCGAACTCGCGATGCAGGTCAACGATGCGCTCGCGCCGCTCGGTCAGCTCGTAGGCCTTCACTTCTCGCTCGTCATTGGTGGCGCGCAGTACAACCGTCAGATTGATTCGCTCGCACGCGGTGCTGACATCGTCGTTGCGACCCCTGGTCGTCTCGAGGACCTCATCAAGCGCGGCGCCTGCGATCTCAGCGAAGTCGAAATTGCTGTGCTTGACGAAGCCGACCAGATGGCAGACATGGGCTTCTTGCCGATCGTCAATGACCTGATGGACTTTGTGCCACGTGGCGGACAGCGACTGCTGTTCTCAGCGACTCTCGACCGTGGCGTCGATGCCATCGTCAAGAATCACTTGAGCGATCCCGTCGAGCATGCGACTGAACCGAACGCTGGCTCTGTCACGACGATGGCACACCACGTGTTCTTGGTTGAGCCTCGCGACAAGTTTGCAGTTATCCGCACTATTGCTACCCGCGAAGGCCGCTGCATTGCGTTCGTTCGCACCCAGCGTGGCGCTGACGAAATCTGCGACGAGCTCAACTCGATTGGCGTGCGCGCCGATGCATTGCACGGCGGCAAGTCTCAGGGTGCTCGCAACAAGGCACTTCAGAACTTGAAGAACGGCAGCGTTTCGATTCTCGTTGCTACAGACGTCGCAGCTCGCGGTATTCACGTTGATGACATTGACTTGGTGCTCAACGTTGATCTCCCACGCGACTTCAAGGATTACTTGCATCGCGCTGGTCGTACAGCACGCGCCGGTGCTGAGGGCCTTGTTATCTCAGTCGCATCAGTCAAGCAGAACCG
The DNA here is from genome assembly GCA_017853815.1 of Actinomycetota bacterium. Taxonomy (GTDB): domain Bacteria; phylum Actinomycetota; class Actinomycetes; order S36-B12; family UBA5976; genus JAFMIT01. The sequence goes on along the minus strand of JAFMIT010000077.1, from coordinate 1,828 downwards.
CATGGTGAAGCAGCTGATGGACAAGGCTGGCGTTGAGCCTGAATATCACCGCGTACGTGCAGAAGACGAAATCGTCGCTGAACTTGCTGGTGCTCGTGACGTAGTGCTTAAGCGTCCAGGCAATGACGACCGTCGCGATGACCGCGGTGGCCGTGACAACTTCCGTCGCGAGGATCGCAACGACCGACCACGTGGCGAGTTCCGCCGCGAAGATCGTGGTGGCACAGATTCTGCTGAGCGCGATGAAATTAAACGCGAACTTGAGCAGCTTCGCCGCGAACGCGATGAGTTGCGCAAGGAACGCGAATCTTTCAGTCAGGATTCACGTCCAGCACGAGAAGATCGCCCGGCTCGTGACGATCGTCCACGCGGTGAGTTCCGTCGAGATGACCGCAACGATCGTCCACGCGGTGAGTTCCGTCGTGATGATCGCAACGATCGCCCACGCGGAGAATTCCGACGCGATGACCGCAACGACCGTCCACGCGGTGAATTCCGACGCGATGACCGTAATGATCGCCCACGCGGCGAGTTCCGACGCGACGACCGCCCACGCGGTGAATTCCGTCGTGACGACCGTCCACGTGATGACCGCTTCTCTCGTGATGACCGTTTCTCGCGTGACGATCGTCCACGTCGCGATAGCGACCGCGAACGCCGTGATGGCACTGGTCGCGATGCACGACGCAAAGAAGTACATCGCGCGTCAGATCGTCACACCGCGGCACCTTCACGTCGCGCTAAGAACGAGCCAGCATCTGGTGGCTCGTCAGCGTCTAACCGCAAAGCCCGTCGCGCCCACCTTCAGTGGGAAGGCTCAGCTGCCAGCAAGCCTGGTCGCAAAGGCAAGCCGCGCCCAAAACACAAGGGTCGCTAAGCCTTAATTAGCTCAAACGCTTTGGCGCAGCTCGAATGCAGAAATGCTTCGGACTGCGCCTTTGCGCTACCTAGGCAGCGACTACCCTTCGCGGGTGCCCACGAGTCCCTCACTTCCAGCCGCCGTCATGTGGGATATGGACGGGACTCTCGTCGACACTGAGCCTTACTGGATTCACGCCGAGCTAGAACTCGCGGAGCGCGACGGCGGCCACTGGACCCATGAGGACGGTCTCACCCTCGTCGGCAATGACCTCACCTTCAGCGCACAACAACTGCGCGAGCGCGGCGGCATCAAAGGCACAGACATCGAAATCGTCAACGACCTGCTCGAGCGAGTAATTGCGCAGGTGCGCGAACACGGTATCCCTTGGCGACCAGGCGCCCAGCAACTCCTGCAGAGCATCACGGCCGCGGGCATTCCGTGCGCTCTCGTGACGATGTCTTACTCAAACCTCGCGGGAGTGGTGGCCGAAGCGCTTCCCGCAGGCACCTTCGGTGCGCTTATCACTGGCGACATGGTGGCCAATGGCAAGCCGCATCCCGAGCCTTACCTGACGGCCGCAGCGGCTCTCGGAGTTGAGCCTGCTGAGTGCGTGGCCCTTGAAGATTCTGTCACCGGCATCACGTCTGCTGAGGCTGCCGGCATGCATACGCTCGGAGTGAAGTTTCTCGTGCCAATTCCTGCGGCACCACAACGCAGCAGGGTTGCCTCTCTGGAACAAGTCACCGTCGAAGACCTGCGCTCGATTGTCGCAGGAACAGTCATCGACCTGCTTTAGGAAGCAGCGGTCTCGTACGCGAGGCGCATTTCCTCAAGATTGATCTTGGTCATCCCAAGCATCGCCTGCGTAGCCGCGGCTGCGCCAGCCGGATTTGGTCCACCGAGGTACTTCTCCATGTCCTTGCACACAACCTGCCACGAGACACCGAACTTATCCTTGAGCCAACC
>JAFMIT010000076.1 GCA_017853815.1 Actinomycetota bacterium | reverse complement strand
CTTCAGCCACCGAAGTGAATGCGCGACCTTCGCCGAGTGCACCCTTCTTGTCGCCAGTCAGGTGGTAGATGCCGAGCACCATGTCCTGAGTAGGCGTGGTGATTGGGCGACCCGAAGCAGGGCTCAAGATGTTGTTTGAGGACAGCATCAAGATGCGTGCTTCAGCCTGTGCTTCTGCGCTCAATGGAACGTGGACTGCCATCTGGTCACCGTCGAAGTCTGCGTTGAAGGCAGTACATACGAGTGGGTGAATCTGGATTGCCTTACCTTCGATGAGCTTTGGCTCGAACGCCTGAATACCCAAGCGGTGCAGGGTTGGTGCGCGGTTGAGCAACACTGGATGTTCAGTGATGACTTCTTCGAGCACATCCCACACGATGGAGCGTGAACGCTCAACCATGCGCTTTGCAGACTTGATGTTCTGAGCGTGGTTGAGATCCACGAGGCGCTTCATCACGAATGGCTTGAAGAGTTCAAGTGCCATCTGCTTTGGAAGACCACACTGGTGCAGCTTGAGCTGTGGACCAACCACGATCACAGAACGACCTGAGTAGTCCACGCGCTTTCCGAGCAGGTTCTGACGGAATCGACCCTGCTTGCCCTTGAGCATGTCGCTCAAAGACTTCAGTGGACGGTTGCCAGGACCAGTGACAGGGCGACCACGACGGCCGTTGTCGAAGAGTGCGTCGACAGATTCCTGCAACATGCGCTTTTCGTTGTTAACGATGATTTCAGGCGCACCGAGATCAAGCAGACGCTTGAGGCGGTTGTTGCGGTTGATCACGCGGCGGTAGAGATCGTTGAGATCTGAGGTCGCGAAGCGGCCACCGTCGAGCTGAACCATTGGACGAAGGTCTGGTGGGATAACCGGAACTGCATCGAGCACCATCGAGCGAGGCTGGTTGTTGGTGTTCAAGAATGACTGAACAACCTTGAGACGCTTGAGTGAACGCGTCTTCTTCTGACCCTTGCCGTTCTTGACGATGTCGCGAAGCTTGATTGCTTCGGCATCCAAGTCAAAGGTTTCGAGGCGCTTCTGGATTGCAGCTGCACCCATGCCACCTTCGAACCAGCGGCCGTACTCAGTGCGCATTGCGCGGTACAGCTTCTCGTCACCTTCAAGATCCTGAACCTTCAGGGTCTTGAAGCGATCGAAGACCTTCTGGAGGCGCTCGATTTCGGTGTCTGCGTTGCGGCGCAGCAACGCCATTTCGCGTTCGCCACCTTCGCGCACTTTGCGCTTGATGTCGGCCTTGGCGCCTTCTGCTTCGAGTTCGGCAACGTCAGCTTCGAGCTTCTGTGCACGAGCTTCGATCTCAGCGTCACGCTTCTTGGCAATGGCTGCAATCTTGCGATTGAGATCATGCTCAAGGCGTGGGAGCTCTTCGTGACGACCATCAACATCGACATGCGTGATCATGTACGCAGCGAAGTAGATGACCTTCTCGAGGTCCTTTGGTGCAAGGTCGAGCAAGTAACCCAAGCGTGATGGAACACCCTTGAAGTACCAGATGTGAGTGACAGGTGCAGCAAGTTCGATGTGACCCATGCGCTCGCGGCGAACCTTGGAGCGGGTGACTTCGACGCCACAACGCTCGCAGACGATGCCCTTGAAGCGCACGCGCTTGTACTTACCGCAGTAGCACTCCCAGTCGCGAGTAGGTCCGAAGATCTTCTCGCAGAACAAGCCGTCTTTCTCTGGCTTGAGAGTGCGGTAGTTGATGGTTTCTGGCTTCTTCACTTCGCCGTGTGACCATGCGCGGATGTCGTCCGCGCTGGCCAGGCCGATGCGCAGTTCATCGAAGAAGTTGACGTCTAGCACTGTTTTTCCTTAACCGTGTCTCGATAGAAAAGTTGTGGTTGGAGTCGATCTGACGAATCAGATTTCTTCGACGCTGCTCGGCTCACGCCGGGACAGGTCAATACCGAGTTCTTCTGCGGTGCGGAAGACCTCATCGTTGTCGGTGTCGCGAAGCTCAATCATCTGGCCCTCAGAAGAGAGGACTTCGACGTTGAGGCAGAGTGACTGCATTTCCTTGACCAGAACCTTGAAGGACTCAGGGATACCTGGCTCAGGAATGTTTTCACCCTTGACGATGGCTTCGTAAACCTTCACGCGGCCAAGAACGTCATCGGACTTGATGGTGAGCAATTCCTGCAGTGCGTAGGAAGCGCCGTAGGCCTCGAGGGCCCAGACTTCCATTTCACCGAAGCGCTGACCACCGAACTGCGCCTTACCACCCAACGGCTGCTGAGTAATCATTGAGTAAGGACCAGTCGAACGGGCGTGGATCTTGTCATCAACCAAGTGGTGCAGCTTGAGCACGTACTTGTAGCCGACAGTGATTTCGCCTGGGAATGGTTCGCCGGAGCGGCCGTCGAAGAGACGTGCCTTACCTGCGGAGTTCACCAATCGCTCGCCTGAGTCAGATGGCAGAGTCGAACCGAGCAAGCCGGTGACTTCCTTCTCGTGCGCACCGTCGAACACTGGCGTTGCAACGCGAGTGCCTGGGGCTGCCTTGCGAGCTGCTGGTGCCATGTGTGACGCCCAGTCTGGATCGCCAACAACTTCCCAACCGGTCTTCGCAACCCAACCAAGGTGGGTTTCGAGAATCTGACCGATGTTCATACGTGAAGGCACACCGAGTGGGTTGAGCACGATGTCGACGGCAGTTCCATCCTCAAGGAATGGCATGTCTTCGACTGGCATGATCTTGGCGATAACACCCTTGTTGCCGTGGCGGCCTGCAAGCTTGTCACCTTCAGTGATCTTGCGCTTCTGAGCGATGTACACACGGACGAGCTGGTTGACGCTTGGTGGCAAATCATCGCCATCGTTGCGATCGAACACGCGGACGTCGATGATGACGCCGGACTCACCGTGTGGAACCTTGAGTGAGGTATCGCGAACTTCGCGAGCCTTTTCACCAAAGATTGCACGGAGCAAACGCTCTTCTGGAGTCAGTTCGGTTTCGCCCTTAGGGGTGACCTTGCCGACGAGAACGTCGCCTGGGACAACTTCAGCACCGATACGAATGATGCCGCGCTCGTCGAGATCTGCGAGCACTTCTTCGCTCACGTTCGGGATGTCGCGCGTGATTTCTTCTTCACCGAGCTTGGTGTCGCGGGCATCGATTTCGTATTCCTCAATGTGGATTGAGGTCAGAACGTCGTCCTGCACCAAACGCTGCGAAAGAATGATCGCGTCTTCGTAGTTGTGGCCTTCCCATGGCATGAACGCCACGAGGAGGTTGCGGCCGAGAGCCATTTCACCGTTCGCCGTTGCTGGACCGTCAGAGATGATCTGACCAGCTTCGACACGGTCACCGACGTTGACCAATGGGTATTGGTTAACGCAGGTGCCCTGGTTCGAGCGACGGAACTTGGTGAGTGGGTAAACGTCGTAGGTGTTGTCGTCGTTGAGAACGCGGATTTCGTCTGCGCTCACCTCGTGAACCACACCACCCTTGCGAGCAATGGTGACGTCGCTTGCATCCTTGGCGGCGCGATGTTCCATACCGGTACCAACGAGTGGAGCTTCGGTGCGGACCAATGGCACAGCCTGACGCTGCATGTTGGAACCCATCAACGCACGGTTGGCGTCGTCATGCTCCAAGAACGGAATCATTGCGGTTGCAACAGACACCATCTGACGTGGTGAAACGTCCATGTAGTCGACTTCGTTAGCGACGACGTAATCAACTTCGCCACCCTTGCGGCGAACGAGAACGCGATCTTCAACGAAGACATTCTTCGCATCGAGCGGCGCATTCGCCTGGGCGATGACGTAGAGGTCTTCTTCGTCAGCTGCGAGGTACTGAATTTCGTCAGTGACCTTGCCCTTAACGACCTTGCGGTAAGGAGTCTGAATGAAACCGAACTCGTTGACACGAGCGAACGTCGACAGCGAGCCAATCAGACCGATGTTTGGACCTTCAGGAGTTTCAATCGGGCACATGCGGCCGTAGTGCGAAGGATTAACGTCGCGAACCTCTGAGCCTGCCCGCTCGCGCGAGAGACCGCCAGGTCCAAGCGCAGAAAGGCGGCGCTTGTGCGTGAGGCCAGCGAGCGAGTTGGTCTGATCCATGAACTGTGACAACTGAGAAGTTCCGAAGAACTCCTTGATTGAAGCCACGAGTGGACGGATGTTGATCAAGGTGGTCGGCGTAATCGCTTCGACGTCCTGAGTCGTCATACGTTCGCGAACAACGCGCTCAATACGAAGCAGACCGGTGCGAAGCTGGTTCTGAATCAGTTCGCCAACGGTGCGAAGACGACGATTGCCCAAGTGATCGATTTCGTCTTCTTCAACACGAACTTCTCCGCGAGGAGTGTTCATGATGGTTTCGCCGGCGTGGAAGCGAACGAGGTATTCGATGGTCGCAACGACATCTTCAATCGTCATGACGTTGTCGGTCAACGGACGCTCGAGACCAAGCTTCTTGTTGATCTTGTAGCGACCGACCTTTGCGAGGTCGTAACGCTTTGGATTGAAGTAGAAGTTGTCGAGCAAGGTGCGAGCAGCGTCGATTGTTGGTGGTTCACCTGGACGCAGCTTGCGGTAGATGTCGAGAAGTGCCTCGTCCTGAGTGCGAGTGGTGTCCTTCTCGAGGGTTTCAAGAATGATTGGGTACGCAGCGAAATGCTCGCGAATCTGATCTGAAGTCCAGCCCAACGCCTTCAACAGCACAGTCACTGGCTGCTTGCGCTTGCGGTCGACGCGAACAGCAACAAGATCCTTCTTGTCGATTTCGAATTCGAGCCATGCGCCACGGCTTGGGATGATCTTTGCGATCACGACGTTCTGATCTGCAGTCTTGTCCTTGTCGCGGCTGAAGTACACGCCAGGAGAACGAACCAACTGCGAAACAACAACACGCTCGGTGCCGTTGATAACGAAGGTGCCCTTCGGAGTCATGATTGGGAAGTCACCCAAGAAAACAGTCTGCTTCTTGATTTCGTAGGTGTCATGGTTCATGAATTCCGCGTCAACGTACAGCGGGCGCGAATAGGTCAAATCCTTTTCGCGGCATTCATCAAGGCTGTTCTTTGGATCTTCGAAGTAATGCTGACCGAAAGACAGCGACATTTTGCCGGCCAAGTCTTCGATGGGGCTTACTTCCGCAAAAATCTCTTCGAGACCAGAAACTTCTGGAACCTCACGACCGGACGCGGCAGCCTCAGCTACACGTGCACGCCACTCGTCAGAACCCATGAGCCATTCGAATGACTCAATCTGAAGTGCGAGGAGATTTGGAACCTCAAGAGGTTCACGGATTTTTGCGAACGAGATTCGTCCTGAATTGATATCAGAGGGGCGCGAGACGGCCACTGTGATCCTTCCGCTGGTTGGGCAACGCGCGCACACCAAACCAACCGCGTCAAACTGGTAAAAGCCGGGCACGGTGAGAAAATGGGTAGCGCAACGCGGCAGCGTACCCGATACGGCACGTGCCTGTCGACCCCGGGGGCTCAGGCCATCGATCCTGTGTGATCGGCCAGCGGCTCGACAGAAGCCAAGCGGGCCGTTCACGATCCTCGTCGCGAGCCCCACTCCGCGGAATCCGCGGAAGGAATGGGTGAACCTTGACCCATCTGGGGGCAGTGGTCAAGCACCGTTGTGTTACATGTCGGTGAAGAATCGTGGCAATTTCGAGAGGCGCCGTTCTCACGTACCAGAGGCGCCGTTCTCACGTACCAAACGAAAGTGCCCTGGTCCGAGGACCAGGGCACTTAAGTGCGGTTTCGCAAGAACTACTTGATGGAGACCTTTGCGCCGGCAGCTTCGAGAGCTTCCTTTGCCTTGTCTGCAACGTCCTTCTTGACACCTTCGAGAACAGGCTTTGGTGCACCTTCAACGAGATCCTTGGCTTCCTTGAGGCCGAGGTTGGTGAGGGTACGAACTTCCTTGATGACCTGGATCTTCTGAGCGCCGCCATCTTCGAGAACGACGTCGAACGAGTCCTTCTCTTCTGCTGCGCCAGCATCGCCTGCGCCAGCGCCACCTGCGACTGCGACAGCAACTGGAGCAGCTGCGGTCACGCCGAAGGTTTCTTCGAACTGGGCAACGAATTCGGTGAGTTCAACGAGGGTGAGTTCCTTGAAAGCTTCAAGAAGCTGATCGGTGGTGAGCTTCGCCATTGTGGGCGTTCCTTTCGTAACGGTTGTGCCGTTTGTTCCGGCCGGTTGAGGCTTATGCCTCGGTGGTTTCTGCGGTTTCTTCTACAGGTGCTTCTGCAGTTTCAACTGCATCAACCTCAGCTTCGGCCGGAGCCTCTACTGAAGATTCTTCGGTGACGACAGCTTCTTCAGCAGCAGCTTCCGCTGGAGCTTCTACGACAGCTTCAGCTGCCGGTGCTTCGTCTGCAGCAGCAGGAGCTGGTGCCTCTGTGCCTTCTTCGAGCTTGATGCGAAGTGCATCAACGGTGCGAACTGCCTTCGCCAAGGTAGCGAGCATGACGCCTGCAACCTTAGAGAGAAGAACTTCGCGTGATTCGAGATCAGCAAGCTTCATTACTTCGGCGGCAGAGATGACTTTGCCTTCGTAGTAACCACCCTTGATAACAAGACGTGGGTTTTCTTTCGCGAAAGCCTTGAGGGCCTTTGCGGCGTTGATTGCATCGCCGCTTACGAAAGCAACTGCGCTTGGACCTACCAACAGTTCTTCAAGACCATCGACACCAGCGCGCTCTGCAGCGATCTTGGTGAGGGTGTTCTTGACGACTGCATACTCAGCCTCGCCAGCAAGATTGCGACGCAGCTGCTTGAGCTGTGCCACGGTCAAGCCGCGGTATTCGGTGAGCAAAGCCGCATTGGACTCGCGGAAACCTGCTTCGAGGTCCGCGAGCACTGCGGTCTTGTCAGTGCGCGCCATGGGCGTCCTTCCGGGATTAGGACTTCCGGGTCTTAGCGACAAGCCTCGCGCAACAAAAAATCCTCACGCAGGCGCGTGAGGAAGTCCCAACTGGAACTTTCTTACATCTCCTGCGCTGGACCTCTGCTGAGCAGAGCCTTAATGAGTCTGGGACTCAATCCGGCGGTCTTCGGTGGGCGAAGGTTAAAGGTTGCGGGCTATCAACACCAAATCGTCCTCCCGCAGACAGTCGAAACTGCTAGAACCGGCGCAAAGTTTCGGGGTCAATCACGAGCGGCGTTTTCGGGTCGTTCCACTCCGGATTTTGAAACTTATCAGCGCCGATGGCGACGAATATTCCTTGTGGTCCAAGGATGTAATGCTGAGGCTGACCCTCGAATTGTTGAGATAGGAACAGCAAATACTGAGTGTCTGCTTTCGGGATGGGCAACTCCTCAGCATCTGCCGCCGCCATGCTTCCCGCTTCGTGCAGCAATACCTGATCGCCAGCGGCGTATTTGCCTTTGAATGACTCAATAACGAGCATCGTCGTCTCGGTAACCAGATAGCCCTGGGTGGCACGATCCTTTGGCGCAATCAGCACCTGGGCACGGACCACCACGTCGGCTCTCGCGAACATCTCATCGACCGACGCATAAGAAACCCAGCTCGCCGCCGAATTGCTGCGGTCTGTCGCCACGTCTGAAGTCACAGGACCACGGTTCGTCTGCAGCGACCCAGCAAGGACTGCAGCCACCACAAGGACTGGCACAACCAGTTTCGGACTAAGTTTCATATTTCCCCCATCCGCGAAGAACTTACCTCTAAGAAATGTCTTCGTTTAGCCCATTTTATTACACAAAAACCCGTGGGTGCTAGCACTCGGCTAACACCCACAGGTTTGAGGTTTGAAACTTAGTTTGCAGACTCTTCGAGGAGATTGCGGGTGATGCTGGAGTCAACAGTGATGCCAGGGCCCATGGTCGAAGACACTGCGATCTTCTTGATGTAGCGACCCTTGGATGATGAAGGCTTCACACGAAGAACTTCATCAAGCACTGCTGCGTAGTTTTCGGTGAGCTGAACATCGCTGAACGATGCCTTGCCGATGATGACATGCAGGTTGGCATGCTTGTCGACACGGAACTCGATCTTGCCGCCCTTGATGTCAGCAACAGCTTTTGCGACATCCATGGTGACGGTGCCGGTCTTTGGGTTTGGCATAAGGCCACGTGGACCAAGCACCTTACCTAGAC
>JAFMIT010000005.1 GCA_017853815.1 Actinomycetota bacterium | reverse complement strand
CGATACTGGGGTTGGGATCCAAAGGAGACCTGGGCCTTCATCACGTGGGTCGGATACGCCGCATATCTCCATGCACGAATCACCGTGGGGTGGAAAGGTAATCGCGCAGCGGTTGTCGCATTGATTGCGTTCTCGACGATTATTTTCAACTTCTTTATCGTGAACATCGTGTTCCCAGGACTTCACAGTTATTCGGGAGTGAATAAGTAATGCCACGCATTTGGGCAATAGTTATTGTCATTCTGATTCAGCTGTACACGTTTATCGAAGCCATTGCGACTCCGCAGCCACGTGTCATGCCACGGTGGGCGTGGGTGCTCGTGACGGGTTTTGTACCAGCCATCGGAATGGTTCTCTGGTTTACGTTGGGCCGGCCTCGCCGCGGCGGTTCCTGGTTCGGCGGTGCAGGTCGTGGTGGCGCGCCGCGCCGCCCCCAAGGCCCAGACGACGATACTGATTTTCTACGATCAATTTAGGACCGAGATGACTGATACTCCCAAAGCCGGCCTCAGCACCATTCGCTATACGACATTGCGTTTTGCGCTGTTCTTCGTCTGCGGCGCCGCGCTGTACGCGCTAGGCATTCGTGACTTCATGTTGGTTCTCGTTTCGTTCGGCGTCTCGGGAATTGCATCCCTATTTCTTTTACGTCGTCAGCGCGACGATATGAGCGCGGGACTTGTGTCCGTTTTCGGGCGCATCAACAAGCGCATCGAAGATTCGAAAACAGCGGAAGACGTCGACTAAGACGCGAACAGTGCCGCTGCGGTGACGATGGCCCAGACCAGTTGCGCTTGACCAGTTCCCACTAGCACCGCAATGAGATCACGGCCGCGGGCACCGTTGAGAACTGCCCGACCAGGCACGTGTGCCACCAGCGAGGCGATCACACCTATTCCCGCCATCACGGGGTAGGAGTTGGAATTCACGAACACCGAAGCCGCTGCGACGACCGCACTCGAACCAAACCCGGCGAAAACCAGAGCGACATACAGCATTCGCGTGCGTTGATCTCCTAGTCGGACAGCGAGTGTGCGCTTGTGCGATTCGGTGTCAGTCGGAATATCGCGCAAGTTATTCACGACCAGGAGCGCGCACGCGAACGAACCAGCACCGACAGCGAGGATGAGGTCGAGCCACGTCAGAGACAACATCTGCGCGTAGACAGTGCCCAACACCGCGGCCAAGCCAAACCACACGAAGACGAAAACTTCACCCAGACCTGCGTAGCCGTATGGGTTCTTACCGCCGGTGTAGAACCATGCTGAAGCAATAGCCAAGACGCCAATCGGAAGAAAAATCCATTGCGTAGTGGTGATTGTGAGATAGAGACCTGCAATGGCGGCAACACCAAACCACGTGAACGCAGCCATCTTTACCGACTTTGGCGAAGCAAGTTTTTGACCGACAAGGCGAACTGGTCCAACCCGAGTTTCGTCGGTCCCGCGAATTCCATCACTGTAATCGTTGGAGTAATTGACCCCAATCTGAAGCGCCAGCGCGACGACGAGAGCGCATAACGCGCGACCGGCATCGAAACCGCTGTGCCAATGAGCGAGTGCGCTGCCGACGAGTACTGGAGCAATCGCCGCTGGCAATGTGCGTGGACGAGCTCCAGCAACCCAGTGTTGAAGTGATGTCATGTCCGCAGTCTCTCAGAGTTGGCTAATGCGCACGCGGTCAGGTTTGCCGTTAGTCAGCATCGGCAGCGAATCAAGCTTGCGAATTCTTAGTGGAATGCCGAGCCCATCGAGCGTCTCCCGTGCCAACTCCTCCACTCGAGACTCCGTCATCTCACCCGAATAGGCAATGACCGGCACGCAGCCGTATTCGTCGTCATCCGCGCCCACAACTGCAACACTGCGAATCTCATTAGTGCTTTCAAGCTGATGCTCAAGCCGCCTGAGATCGACGTTGTGTCCCGCAACTTTTCGAATGTCATCGACACGCCCCAAAATCGATAGCGCACCATCGATGAGTTGCCCACGATCAGAACTTCTCCATGCTGGCGCAATCTTTTCGCCGTCGCGGTATGCCACCGCAAGTGTTGGCGAGTGCACAATCACTCGCTGGTCTTCATCGAACTCGAAACTGACTTCTTCAAGTTCGACACCGTTGTAACAAATGCCACCAGAGGTTTCTGTGGAACCGTAGGTGCGGATGAGATTGACACCGCTTGATTGCACTCTGTCTGCGATGGCCGGAGTTACCGCACCACCGCCGACGAGCACGTAGTCGAGAGCGGCGAGAGCGGCGAGAGCTTCGGGGCGTTCTGCGATGCGGTGGAGTTGAGTGGGCACCAGCGACACAGCACTCGACAGCTTTTGTTTCTTGGCCGCCACCGCGGTCGCATCCAAGAATGCCGTGAACTCCTCGGCTTCGAACGAATATGCACCTCCGATGCCATCCCAGATCACAGGTGCGGTGCCAGCGAGGGCGCTTCGAATCAATGGATTGAGCCCACCGATCGAAGTGACGGGAAGAGCTGCTAGCCAAACAGATTGACTGCCGAGAGCCATCGCTGAAAGTGCTGCGGCTTCGCCGATAGCGGTGACGGTGAGTTCGACTCCGCGGGGAACACCTGTCGATCCGCTCGTGCAGAGGATGAGCGTGGGTTCGTCAGCGTGGATCGGTTCGTGCTGCCGAATCGCCGTGAGTGATTCGGGGGAGTGCGCGGGGATCAGGGCAACCGATTGCTCGTCCTCGAACAGTTCATGGATGGCTTCAAGGGCAGCAAAGGCGCCGCCTGGGCCTGCTGGCACCTGCACAGTTCTGAAGTGTTCGCTCATCGCGGCTAGCCTAAGCCTTACGAGAAAGGTCTTTTTGTGGATACTCGCAATCGTTACGTTCTGACTCCCGTCGTGTCTGAAGGCAGCCCTGCCTTCACCAACCCCGCCCACTCTTCGGCAATCCCAGCCTGCGGTTGGGAACTTCAGGGGGAGTTCACGGACATCAAATACGAGGTATCGACTGGCGACGACGCGGGTATCGCAAAGATCACGATCAACCGCCCCGAGAAGCGCAATGCGTTTCGGCCGCAGACAATCCAAGAATTGCTCGTCGCTTTTGACATGGCGCGTGATGATTCCGAGATTGGCGTCATCATCCTTACCGGCCAAGGCGACTGGGCTTTTTGTAGTGGCGGTGACCAAATCATCCGCGGCGATGACGGTTACATTGGTGATGACCACATCGCCGCGAAAGGCATTGGTCGGCTCAACGTTCTCGACCTCCAGATTGCGATTCGCAGACTCCCTAAACCCGTCATTGCAATGATTGCTGGATACAGCATCGGTGGTGGCCACGTGCTGCACGTCGTGTGCGATCTCTCTATTGCTGCCGACAATGCTCGGTTTGGTCAGACTGGCCCCAAGGTGGGTTCGTTTGATGGCGGTTACGGCTCTGGTTTGTTAGCTCGGCACATTGGCCAAAAGCGCTCGCGCGAAGTTTGGTATCTCTGCCGGCAGTACGGCGCTGAGCAGGCCTACGACTGGGGACTTGTCAACGAAGTTGTCCCGATCGAAGATCTCGAGATTGCGACCGTTGGCTATGCGCGAGAAATGCTTGCGCTGTCGCCACTCGCACTGCGCATGCTGAAGGCTTCGCACAACGCGGCGGATGACGGTCTGGCTGGCGTCCAACAGCTCGCAGGCGATGCCACGCTTTTGTTCTATATGTCAGAAGAAGCTCAAGAGGGTCGCGATGCATTTAAGAATAAGCGCCGCCCCGACTTCAGCAGATTCCCTAAGCGTCCTTAAGTACTCAGATTCTGACTCGCATGCAGTTGCCGCCGCTCTCGGAAATTCTCGACTCAATGCGAGTTGTGCAATTGCGATTGAAGACGCGTTTTCGCGATGTGGATGTGCGCGAGGTAGTGCTTTTCGAAGGACCGTCAGGCTGGGGCGAGTTTGCACCCTTCAAAGATCACACGCTGGAGCACAGCGCCAACTGGCTCGCGGCTGCAATCGAAGCGGCCTATCTGCCGTATCCGCTAGCGCAGCGCGATGAGGTGCGAGTCAATGCCATCGTCCCGATGTTGGCGACGGACGCGGTGGAGCAGTGGGTACTCGGCGTGTGGGAGTCCACAGGAGCCACTACCTACAAGGTCAAATGTGGAAGTCCCGATTTTCGCGATGATGTCAGTCGCCTTGATGAATTGATCTACACGCTCGACCATCAGGTTTCTCCTGAAGCCAAGATCCGAATTGATATCAACGGTGCATGGTCGGTCGATCAGGCGGTTGAGCGCATACGTGAAATTTCAGACATGTGCGGGTCTCGGCTGGAGTATGTTGAACAACCAGTCAGCTCGCTTGCCGATTGCGCTGTCATCCGCGAACGCATCCCTGTGAAGATTGCCATCGACGAAGGCGTCCGACTTCTCGCAGATGCTCGCCTGCATGTTTCAGCACTTCAAGCTGCCGGCGATATCGCCATCCTCAAAGCAATCCCGCTCGGTGGCGTGGCGCGTGCTCTCGACATCGCGAGCATGCTTGAGATGCCGTGTGTGGTCTCAGGTTCCATGGATTCGTCAGTGGGGCTGACTCAAGGCATTGCCTTAGCCGCCGCATTGCCCGAACTTGAGTACGCCTGTGGTTTCTCAACCGGCTCGCTGTTGGCAGAAGATGTGGTGACCACGACTTTGATTCCACACGATGGGACGATTGCGGTGGGCCGCATCGCACCTGACGAAGCTCTGCTCGCGGGACTTGCTTCGCGCGTAGATTCAGCTACGAAAAATTACTGGCGTGAACGTGTGATCGCCTGCTACGAAGTCCTGGAGACGGCATGAACCCATCAACCGCGCAAGCGCGAGCCATCGTGCGAGCTCTCGCAAAACACGGGGTCACCGACGTGGTGCTCGCGCCAGGCTCGCGCAATACGCCGCTGTCGATCGCTGTTTTTCAGGCGCAACCAACCATGTCTTTGACGGTGCGAATTGATGAGCGCACAGCTGCGTTCACTGCTCTTGGCATGGCCAAACGAATGAATCGACCTGTTGCTGTGCTGTGCACCAGCGGCACCGCTGCTGCCAACTTTTATCCAGCCGTATACGAAGCGCACGAAGCCGGAGTGCCTCTCATCGTCATCACTGCTGATCGTCCAGACTCGGTCCGCGGTCGTGGTGCAAACCAAACCATTGACCAAGTCGGAATGTTTGGCTCACCCATTCGCGCGGATTGGGATTTGCCACTGGCAGCCGACCAAGACGACGTCTACTGGGAACTTGGAATCGCGCAGGCGGTACTAGCAGCGGTCGGTGATGAATTCACCGCGCCAGGCCCTGTGCATCTCAACGTTCCTTTCGCGGAGCCACTTGTTCCACCTGACGCAGATGCATCCTGGGCTTCCTCCATCGTCGTCGGTGAGTTGCCGATTGCTCGGGTCGACGAAGACATCGAATTGTCAGTGCTGCTGAACGACCTGAAAGTCTCGCTCAACGGTCCGCGCGGAGTCATCATCATGAGCGACCCACATTCTGCTCAGGGCGCTCTCCATCTCGCCCGTACGTTGCGTTGGCCCGTGCTCGCTGAGCCAGGCAGCATGGCGCGCGTTGCCGATGTTGGCGTGCAGCACTACGCAACGCTGTTGAGCAATCCTGACTTTGTGAACTCGCATCAACCAGACGTAGTAATTACAGCTGGCCGTTTTGGATTATCGCGAAGCGTGGCTGCGTTTGTTCGCAATGCATCGGCGCATCTGGCTGTTGGCAAGTATCCCCTCGATGCAGATCCGTTTGAGTCTGCACAACATCATCTGACACAGATGCCAGTCGCATCTGGCATTACGCCGGCAGCTCCTGAGTGGCTCGCGTCATGGCAAGACGCTGACGCAGCTCATCAGTCAAGTTGCGATCTATTCGATGCGCAGTGCGCTGTTAGCTGCGTCCATCACTTCGCAACGGAGCGAGATCAATTGTGGGTAGCTGCTTCGATGGCTATTCGTCATGCGGATGACGCATTCGAACTCCGTGGTGCATTGCCGATGGTGTTCATGAATCGCGGCGCGAATGGCATCGATGGCATCATTGCTTCGGCATCTGGTGCTGCGCTCAAGCATTCAGGTCGCACATTCTTGGTCATCGGCGACGTGGCTTTTCTGCATGATTTATCGAGTCTGGCAATTCCGGCTCTCGAGAAAAGACCAGACCTCACAATTGTCGTCTTGCATAACAACGGTGGTCAGATTTTTAAAACTCTCGAGCAAGGTGCCGATGAGTTTTCACATCTGTTTGATCGGGTTTATGGAACTCCACATGAAGTAGATCTTGCGGCCGCGGCTGAAGCCACCGGATGGTCTTCAGTCACTGTCGACACATGCGATGACTTTATGCGAGCGCTACAAGATCGCACTCACGTGATTATCGCGAAAGTGAGTTAGTCGTTCGAAAGCGCAAAGCGCATTGGCTCAAGCTTTGCGTTTGTTTCTGCTAACTCAGCGACGGGATCCGATCCTGCGACAAGTCCGCAGCCAGCGAATAGCCGAATGCGGTATGGATCAGAACTATCGATTTCGCCACAGCGCAAGGCAATTCCCAATTCGCCGTCACCGTGTGCATCCATCCAACCAACGGGTCCTGCATATCTGCCGCGGTCCATACCTTCGAGTGCGCGAATCAAGTTCCATGCGCGTTGAGTGGGAGTGCCGCATACGGCAGCAGTTGGATGCAGTGACGCAGCAAGTGCAAGTACGGGAACTTCATCCGCAAGGCGACCGTTGATGTCGGTGGCGAGATGTTGAACGTTTGCGAGTCTGAGCAATCGTGGCTCTTCTGGAACGTCCAAGTCGGTGCAGTGTGCAGCGAGCGCTTCAGCAACGGATGTGACTGCGTACTCGTGTTCTTCGCGATCTTTGTCAGACGCCAACAATTCTTCTGCTAGACCTTCGTCTGCAGATTGATCTTTTCCGCGTCGGATTGTTCCCGCGAGAACGCGCGATGTCACAAGATCTCCACGTCGGCGAACCAGCAGCTCTGGTGTTGCGCCGACGAGACCATCGACGGCGAAAGCCCAGCATTCGCTGTAGCGAGCAGAGAGTCGATTGAGAATGCTGCGGATGTCGAGTGGTTGAGTCGATCGACCAACAATGTCGCGAGCGAGAACGACCTTGTCGACTTCGCCGCGATTGATGCGCTCCACTGCATCGGCAACCGCTCGTTGCCAGCGAGCTGCGGGTTGAGTGCCTTCTTCCCACAGGACATTCCCTGGTGTCGTGGGCGCTGCATGCGCATCAAAAATCAAACGTGGATCAATCTGGGTTTCGTCGGGCCGGCTGATGATCGTCACCCAGGTCACGCCATCGCGGCGACCGACAATGACGTTTGGAATCACGACGACCGAGCGGCCGGGCTCAAAAGCAAAAGACACAAATGCTGCGATGCCACTGCCGTTGAGGTGCACGCCGTCGTGGATCTCGGCGGCCCGAACCACGTCTGCCCACCAGCGTTGTGCTCTAGAAAATCGTTCACGACCACTGACTACGAGTCGGGCGGCTTCTCCCCAGCCAATCAGACCCGCACCATCGCGTACCCACGCGAGGCCGCCTTGGGCTGGAAGCAAGTCGAGCAAAGCCGCCGTGGCAAAAGGATGACCTTCATCGACAATTTCACTGCGCGCGACCAGCGGTGGAATCGCAGCTGGTGCGATCACGTCAGCAGCAAGACTCATGGCTCAAGGGTATGCCCGTGTGCGGGGTTTGCGCCTGCGCAGGAGAATTGGCCCGTGCCCAAGAATCTGACTATCTCCGAGCAGCCTGAAACTGTCCGCGCGGACCTCGATAAGCAGCCTGTGGATGTGGCCGCGATGTTCGACACGGTCGCAAAGCGCTACGACATCGTCAATGACCTGTTGTCGGCTGGGCAGACACGACTGTGGCGCCGGGCGGTCCTCTCGGCTGTGAATCCGGCAATCGGCGACGTCGTCCTCGACCTCGCGGCTGGCACCGGCACCTCCTCAGAGCCTTTCCACGCTCGGGGCGCGACGGTTGTCCCCTGTGATTTCAGCCTCGGAATGCTTCGGGTGGGCCGGCAGCGACTCCCACACTTGCCTTTCGTGGCGGGCGATGGCATGCATTTGCCGTTCGCAGACGACACTTTCGATGCCGTGACGATCTCGTTCGGCCTCCGAAACATCCATGACACCGAGGCTGGCCTGGCCGAAATGCTCAGGGTTACTAAGCCCGGCGGCCGCTTGGTCGTCTGCGAGTTCAGCCAACCCACCTGGAAACCGCTTCGGACCCTCTACATGGAGTACTTGATGAAGGCCCTGCCTGTCATCGCCCGCAAGACGTCGAGCAACCCTGAGGCGTACGTGTATTTGGCCGAATCCATTCGGGAATGGCCAGCCCAACGCCCGCTCGGAGAGCTGATTCGTTCTGTGGGTTGGTCCAAGGTGCGCTGGCGCAATCTCACGGGTGGAATCGTTGCCTTGCACGTCGCGGAGAAGGCATCTGTTTAAGTTCGGCAGGGCCAAATTTGGGCTCGGCGAGTGAGCCTGCTCACACCCCGCTTGGCAGCCCTACTCCGCGTCAAATCACGCTCAGCTGGTGACTAGACTCGCCCTGTTTGCGAGCAATTCGCACGACAAAACGACTTAGCAGCACCAACGACTTGCCTGCGGTTTTCCACGGGCTGAAGGAGGACGGCGAGAACCGTGAACAACGTCGCCATCCCAATTCTTGCGCTTGGACTCTTGGCCGGTGGATTCGCAGTCTTCTCCGTAATCGTCGCTTCGATTACTGGTCCAAAGCGATACAACCGCGCCCGCGTCGACGCATACGAATGCGGTATCGAGCCGACACCTCAACCAATGGGTGGCGGCCGTTTTCCTGTTAAGTACTACTTGACCGCGATGTTGTTCATCGTGTTCGACATCGAAATCGTCTTTCTCTACCCATGGGCCGTTGCATTCGATCAACTCGGCGTGTTTGGACTCGTAGAGATGGTGCTGTTTATCGCAACCGTTCTCGTTGTGTACGCCTACATCTGGCGTCGCGGCGGACTTGAGTGGGACTAAGG
Organism: Actinomycetota bacterium; assembly: GCA_017853815.1. Classification (GTDB taxonomy): domain Bacteria; phylum Actinomycetota; class Actinomycetes; order S36-B12; family UBA5976; genus JAFMIT01. Next base: position 21,108 of record JAFMIT010000005.1, on the reverse strand, counting down.
ACTAAAGATCATGGGTCTCGAAGAGAAACTCCCCGCGGGCGTTCTGCTCACCACTGTTGAACTTGCCGCAGGTTACGCCCGCAAAGGTTCGCTGTGGCCAGCGTCATTCGGTCTCGCGTGCTGCGCAATCGAAATGATGGCCACGGGTGCTGCGCGTTACGACCTTGCACGATTCGGTATGGAAGTTTTCCGCGGTTCGCCACGGCAGGCCGACTTGATGATTGTTGCTGGCCGCGTGTCACAGAAGATGGCTCCAGTGCTGCGTCAGATCTACGACCAAATGCCTGGACCAAAGTGGGTGCTCGCGATGGGCGCTTGTTCTTCATCGGGCGGCATGTTCAACAACTACGCCATCGTTCAGGGTGTCGACCACATCGTTCCTGTCGACGTGTACTTGCCAGGTTGCCCACCGCGTCCTGAGATGCTCATCGATGCGATTCTCGAAATCCACGACAAGATCCAAAAGACCAAGCTCGGCGTTCATCGTGAGCGCGAGATTGTTGCTCTCGAAGAACAAGCACTGGCTGCAACGCCAACCATTCTCCAAAAAGGACTCATGCGATGACCGAGTCACACGAAGCAGCGCTTGAAACTCCGCTTGGGGTAACCGAAGGTCGCCAAATCACTGTAAAACACGGTGCTTTTCGCACCACCGGCTCTGGCGACACCTCGGGCTTTGGCGGATTGGTTACTCCCGTCATCCTCCCTGGCGCGACATCACGGCCTTTCGGCTCTTGGTTCGATGCCGCAGCGGACAAACTCGAAAAGGCTTTGCGCGCACGCAGCGTGACTGTCAAAAAAGCGATTGAGTACTACACCGTCGATCGTGGTGAGTTCACCATCGTGGTTCGCCGCGAACACCTGCTCGATGTCGCACAGATTCTTCGCGACGACGCAGACCTTCGCTTCGAAGTGTGCACTTCAGTGTCTGGCGTTCATTGGCCGACTGACGAAGGTCGAGAACTTCACGCTGACATCGAGCTTTTGTCGATGACGCACAACCGTCGCCTGCGAGTCGAAGTTGCTGTTCCTGATAGCGATCCGCACATGCCGTCTCTTACGTCGGTGTGGCCGGCAACCGACTGGCACGAGCGCGAAACGTACGACTTCTTTGGCATCATTTTTGATGGCCATCCTGCATTGACGCGCATTCAGATGCCCGATGACTGGCCCGGCCACCCGCAGCGCAAGGACTACCCACTTGGCGGTATCCCTGTCGAATACAAGGGCGCGACAGTGCCTGCACCTAGCGAGCGGAGGTCGTACTGATGAGCACTGACGCATACGCAGGCTCTTACGAAACCACCGAAGGCCGCATCCACACGGTGGTTGGCGGCGGCGACTGGGATTCAGTTCACGGCGGTACCGAAGGTCAACAAGAACACGTTGTCGTCAACATGGGTCCACAGCATCCATCGACTCACGGCGTGCTTCGCATGATTCTTGAACTTGATGGCGAAACTGTGGTCGAAGCTCGCAGTGCTATCGGTTACCTCCACACGGGTATTGAGAAGAATCTCGAGTACCGCTCATGGACCCAGGGCGTCACCTTCGTGACGCGCATGGATTATCTGTCACCGTTCTTCAACGAAACTGCGTACTGCTTGGCTGTCGAGAAGTTGCTCGGTGTGACTGATCAAATTCCAGAGCGCGCGACGGTTATCCGCGTCATGCTGATGGAACTCAATCGCATCTCCTCGCATCTCGTGTGCCTCGCGACCGGCGGCATGGAGCTTGGTGCCCTCACTGCAATGATCATTGGCCTGCGCGAACGCGAGATTGTGCTTGAGCTGTACGAATTGATCACTGGTCTGCGCATGAACCATGCGTTCATTCGCCCAGGTGGTCTTGCACAGGATCTCCCTGAAGGTGCAGAACTCAAGATTCGCGAAGCACTCGCCAAGCTCAAGCACAACTTCAAGGACACGTCGAATCTCCTCGTGGACAACTCCGTCTGGAAAGCGCGCACAGAAGGCGTCGGCTACCTTGACCTCACTGGCTGTGTTGCGCTTGGTATCACCGGACCTGTGCTCCGCTCGACTGGTATGCCTTGGGATCTTCGCAAGTCCCAGCCTTACTGCGGTTACGAAACGTACGAATTCAACGTCGCAACGCAGACCACCTGCGATGCTTACGGACGTTTCTTGATTCGCCTCCAGGAAATGGAAGAGTCACTCAAGATTGTTGAGCAGTGCCTCGATCGTCTGCGCCCAGGCGCTGTCATGATCGAAGACAAGAAGATTGCATGGCCGGCACAGCTCGCCGTCGGTTCTGACGGTCAAGGCAACTCGCTCGGTCACATCAAGGAAATCATGGGCGAATCCATGGAGTCGTTGATTCATCACTTCAAACTTGTCACCGAAGGATTCGAAGTCCCAGCTGGTCAGGTGTACCAAGCTGTCGAATCTCCACGTGGCGAACTCGGTGTGCACATGGTTTCTGACGGCGGAACCCGTCCGTACCGCGTGCATTACCGCGACCCTTCCTTCAACAATCTGCAGGCAATGCCGGCGATGTCTGAAGGTGGACAGGTCGCAGACTTGATCGCAGTTGTTGCAAGCATCGACCCAGTGATGGGCGGAGTGGATCGCTAATGAGTTTGACTGAAACTACTTGGGACGAAGCCCGCGAACTTGCGGAGCGTTATCCGCAGTCACGTTCGGCGTTGCTGCCGATGCTGCATCTTGTGCAGAGCGTTGAAGGCTCAGTCACCAGCGATGGCATTGCATTGTGTGCGGACGTTCTCGATCTGACCACTGCCGAAGTTGCTGCGGTCGCCACTTTCTACACGATGTACAAGCGTCACAACACCGGCAAGCACCATGTCGGCGTATGCACCAACACGTTGTGTGGATTGCTTGGCGGCGACGCCATCTGGAAGGCCGTATCTGAAGATCTCGGAGCAGGACATGACGAGACCACTGCAGACGGCCTTTTCTCTTTGGAGCGCATCGAATGTCAGGCTGCCTGCACGCACGCACCTGTAGTCACCATCGACTGGGAATTCTTCGATGACTCGACGGTTGAAGGCGTTCGCGCCGCACTGAAGAAGCTCAAGAAGGGCGAAGATGTGCAATCAACGCGCGGTCCAGTCGTGCGCGGCATCAACGCTACCGAGCGTCAGCTCGCGGGCTTTGATGATGGCGAAGTTCATGCGTCTGCCATCGACGACAAGATGCTTGCTGGCTTGAACGCCGCGAAGGCACTTGGCCAAACCTTGCCAAAGTCGGAGGTCTGATTTCATGGTTCTCACTCCGATTCTCACGGCCCACTGGGACGAAGCAGATTCCTACACTCTCGCTGGTTACAAGCGTCACCACGGTTACGTTGCTTTCGCAAAGGCATTGAAGACCGATCCAGACGCCATCATCCAAACCGTCAAAGACACTGGCCTTCGCGGTCGCGGTGGCGCTGGCTTCCCAACAGGTATGAAGTGGGGCTTTGTTCCTCAGAACGATGGCAAGCCGCATTACCTCGTTGTCAATGCTGATGAGTCTGAACCAGGCGCCTGCAAAGACATCCCGCTGATGCTCGCGAACCCGCATTCTCTTATCGAGGGTGTAGCCATCGCTTCGTATGCGATTCGCGCGAACCACGCTTTCATCTACATTCGCGGTGAAGTTCCACACGTGATTCGTCGCGTGCGGCACGCAGTCGACGAGGCATATCGCGCAGGTCTGCTCGGCGAAAACATTCAGGGCTCTGGCTTTGATCTTGATGTCGTAGTCCACGCCGGTGCGGGCGCTTACATCTGTGGCGAAGAAACAGCACTCCTCGATTCACTCGAGGGTCGTCGCGGCCAGCCACGCCTCAAGCCACCATTCCCTGCCGTCGCAGGTTTGTATGCATCTCCGACAGTGATCAACAATGTTGAGACGATTGCGAACATTCCGTACATCATGCGCAACGGCGTCGATTGGTTCCGCCAATGGGGAACCGAAAAATCACCTGGCTTCAAGCTGTTCGCAGTCTCTGGCCATGTTCAGCGCCCAGGCATTTACGAAGCGGCTCTCGGAACCACTTTCCGCGAACTTCTCGAGCATGCCGGCGGCATTCGCAAAGGTCGCAAACTGAAGTTCTGGGTTCCCGGTGGATCGTCAGTACCAATGCTGACCGAAGAGCACCTTGATCTTCCGATGACCTACGAAGACATGGCCGCCGCGGGCACGATGCTCGGCACGGGCACGCCGATGGTGTTCGACGAGACGACGTCCGTGCTGAAAGCTGTGAGCCGCTGGCTGCAGTTCTACAAGCACGAGTCATGCGGAAAGTGCACGCCGTGCCGTGAAGGTACGTACTGGATCAGCGACTTGCTCAAGCGTCTCGAAAAAGGCGAGGGCAAGATGGAAGATCTTGGCACTATCGAAGATCTTTGCCGCCAGATTTCTGGTCGCTCGTTCTGCGCTCTCGGTGATGCTGCAGCGACTCCATTCCCAGCTGCGATGAAGTTCTTCCGCGACGAATTTGAAGCCGGCATCTCCACTCCAGCAGATCAGGCTTTCAATCCGCTGTCCTCAACCGTTTTTGTTAAGGCGAAGGGCTGATTCGCGTGACCAACACTCCAGTAGAACTCGTCAACGTCACGATTGACGGTGTCGAGATGCAGGTGCCAAAGGGCACTCTCGTCATTCGCGCCGCTGAACAAATCGGTGTGCAGATTCCACGTTTTTGCGATCACCCACTCCTCGAGCCAGTTGCCGCTTGCCGCGCTTGTCTTGTCGAAATCGAAGGTCAGCCAAAGCCTCAGCCGTCGTGCGCAGTCACCGTGACTGAAGGCATGAAGGTTCGCACTCAGCATTCATCCGTCGTTGCGGATGAAGCCCAAAAGGGTGTGATGGAGTTCTTGCTCATCAATCACCCGCTTGATTGCCCTGTCTGCGACAAGGGTGGCGAGTGCCCATTGCAAAACCAGGCAATGAGCAATGGCCGTAGCGAGTCTCGTTTCGATGGCCCTAAGCGCGAATTCGAAAAGCCGATCAATGTAAGTGCGCAGATTTTGCTTGACCGTGAGCGTTGCGTTTCGTGTGCGCGTTGCACTCGTTTTGCGGATCAAGTCGCTGGCGATCCGATGATTGCTTTGCTTGAGCGTGGAGCTCACCAGCAAGTCGGTATTTCTGATGACGATCCTTTTGATTCGTACTACTCGGGTAACACGATTCAGATTTGCCCGGTCGGTGCGTTGACGAGTGCGAAGTACCGCTTCCGTTCGCGTCCTTTCGACTTGGTTTCTGTTCCGACGACATGTGAGCACTGCGCCAGTGGTTGCTCGCTTCGCACCGACGTTCGTCGTGGAGTTGTGCAGCGTCGACTGGCATGGGATGACGCTCAAGTCAACGAAGAATGGAACTGTGACAAAGGACGTTTCGCGTTTCCTTATGCACAAGAAGGTCGCTTAACCACGCCACTCGTTCGCGGCGAAGACGGCGTCCTGCATGCTGCGTCTTGGCCGGAAGCAATTGCCGCTGCTGCTGCAGGTCTCAACAAAGCTCGGGGAGGTCGCGCAGCTGTATTGGCTGGCGGTCGCCACACTGCCGAAGATGCCTACGCACTTTCGAAGTTTGCCCGCGGTGTGCTTGGCACTGACGACATCGATTTCCGCGCCCGTCCGCATTCAGCAGAAGAAGCTACGTTCCTCGCGGCTCGAGTTGCTGGACTCGGTCTAGGTGTCACATACGCGGATCTTGAAGCCGCTGCTCATGTTGTGCTTGTTGCGTTCGAGCCAGAAGACGAAAGTCCAATCGTTCAGCTTCGCTTGCGCAAAGCTGTCCGTCGCGGGCGCACGCATGTCACCGCTGTTGCGTCACATGTGACCGAAGGTCTCTACAAACTCAACGCATCGATGATCGAAGCGAAACCAGGTGCTGAAGTTGCAGCTCTTGCGGCGGCTGACATCAACGACTCGACTGTTGTGCTTGTCGGTGAACGCGCAGCGACGGTTCCTGGTCTGCTGAGCGAACTCGTTCGCATCACGGATCAGGCTGGAGCCAAACTTGCGTGGATTCCACGACGTGCAGGCGAGCGGGCCGCAATCGATGCCGGTCTGCTCCCAGGTCTCTTGCCTGGTGGCCGACTCGTCACCGATGAAGGCGCTCGCCACTACGTGGCGTCGGTGTGGGGCGTGGATGCAGGTCTGATTCCTGCCACCGCTGGTCGTGACTTCAGTGGCATTGTTGGAGCTGCAGCGGCTGATGCTTACGAAGCTCTGCTCGTTACTGGTTTCGATGTTGATGACACGGCTCATCCAGATGCGACGCTGGCAGCTTTGCAGCGGGCACCGTTCGTCGTTGCTCTTGAACAGCGTCCAACCGCAGTTACTGCGCTTGCCAATGTTGTCTTGCCGGTCGCAACTGTGACTGAAAAGTCCGGAACCTTTATTAACTGGGAAGGCCGCGCTCGTCAGTTTGCCCAGGTACTCCGTGAAAACAACACCCTGACCGATGCCCGCGTGCTCGCGATGATTGCGGATGCGATGGACTCACTCATCGGTCGTCAGGATGTTGCCCAAGTCCGCGAAGAAATCGCGCGGCTCGCCAACCACAATGGACCTCGCGCTGCAGCACCTGCAGTTGAGGCCACGGTTGTCGACGGGCTGACTCTTGGCACCTGGAATCAGTTGCTCGATCACGGCACGATGCAAGCAGGGGAGCCTTTCTTGGCTGCGACTGCTCGCGAGCCATTGGCGCGAGTGTCAGCCGAGACCGCGACAGCACACGGACTCAGCACCGGTGACACCGCGGTTATTTCGACGACCAAGGGCTCGATTAGTTTGACGGTTCAGGTTATCGATGGCGTCGACAACACCGTGTGGATTCCAACCAACTCCGAGGGATCGCACGTTCGTGTTGCATTGGGCGCCGCTCACGGAACACCTGTCACGCTCTCCAAGGGAGGTGCGCACTAATGTCGCAGAATCTCATCCAAGCAGCAGATTTGTCGTTGTTCGGCGCTGATCCGCTGTGGCTCGTGCTCTTGAAAGTCGTTGCGATCTTCGTCATTCTCGTTTTGGTCACGCTCATCACCATCATCATGGAACGCAAAGTCGTGTCGTGGATGCAGTGGCGCGTTGGCCCCAACCGAGTCGGTCCAAACGGTTCGCTGCAGTCACTGATGGACGGCATCAAGCTTGCGCTCAAGGAAGAAATCATCCCGCGCACTGCCGACCGTGCTGTCTACTGGCTCGCACCGGTTATTGCCTGTGTGCCTGCGTTCATGACGTGGGCGGTTATTCCACTCGGCCCTGAAGTTTCTATCTTTGGTACTACGACACCATTGCAGCTGACGGACTTCCCAGTGTCTGTGCTCTACGTGTTGGCCATCGCGTCTGTCGGCATCTACGGCATCGTGCTCGCGGGTTGGTCTTCAGGTTCTACGTATGCGCTTCTCGGTGGCCTTCGCTCGAGCGCGCAGATGATTTCGTACGAAATCCCCATGGGCCTTTCGTTCGTTGCAGTCTTCCTGTACGCGGGTTCGCTCTCGACGTCACAGATTGTCGAAGCGCAGACCCAGACCTGGTACATCATCTTGCTCCTGCCATCGTTCTTGATTTACGTCACCGCGATGGTCGGCGAAACCAACCGTGCACCTTTCGACCTTCCAGAAGCTGAAGGCGAATTGGTCGGTGGTTTCCACACTGAGTATTCATCGCTCAAGTTCGCGCTGTTCTTCCTCGCCGAGTACATCAACATGGTCACCGTTTCTGCGATGGCAACGACGTTGTTCCTCGGCGGTTGGCGAGCACCGTGGCCGTTCTCGCTCTGGGACGGTGCGAACTCAGGCTGGGTACCGATGATTTGGTTCTTCGGCAAGATTGCTGCATTCCTCTTCGTCTTCATTTGGCTTCGCGGCACGCTTCCACGTCTTCGTTACGACCAGTTCATGAAGTTCGGCTGGAAGTTCTTGCTTCCAGTGTCGATTGCGTGGATTCTCATCGTCGCCGTCGCACGTGCGATTCGCAACGAACAGGCACTCGATTTGCAACAAGCAGTCCAGGCATACGGCCTGCCGCTTGCAGGCTTGCTCGTGCTCTACTGGCTGTTTGAAGAATTCCGCGATCGTCGCAAAGAACGTCTCGCTGCCGAGTCAGCAAAGACCGACGCAGTGGTCGAATTCGATCCGTTTGCAGGCGGACACCCAGTGCCACCAATGCCTGGTCAGTCTCTGCCAAGTGCCTCGGCCAACTCACTACCAGCGCAGGAGTCCTGATATGCCGCAGTTGCCACAAGTAGTGCGCGCCTTCTGGGTGACATTCTCAGCGATGTTCCAACCGGCTACCACGGAGAGCTATCCAGAAGAGAAGGACAAGTTCCCTCCCAAGCCTCGCTTCCATGGTCGCCATCAGCTCAATCGTCACGCCGACGGTCTCGAGAAGTGCGTTGGTTGCGAACTCTGCGCATGGGCATGTCCTGCTGATGCCATCTTGGTTGAAGGTGCCGACAACACCGACGAAGAACGCTTCTCACCAGGTGAGCGTTACGGTCGCGTCTACCAAATCAATTACCTGCGCTGCATTTTCTGTGGTCTCTGCATCGAAGCCTGCCCTACGCGCGCATTGACGATGACCAACGAGTTCGAACTCGCAGATCAAACTCGCGAAAGCCTCATTTACGAAAAGCAGGATCTGCTCGCACCGATGATGCCAGGCATGGTCGAAGCACCTCACTCGATGGTCGAGGGAATGGTCGAGCGTGACTACTACCTCGGCAAGATTTCACGTGCCACCGATGCGCAGATCGCTGAAGTTGCACAGCGACTATCTGCAACTGAGGGGGCGCAATAATCATGGAATTTGCTTTCTGGATCTGTGCCATTCTCGCCGTCGTTGGCGCGCTTGGCATGGTCTTCTCGAAGAAGGCGGTGCACAGCGCATTGTTTGTCGCGTTGACGATGCTCAATCTCGCAGTCTTGTACGCCGTTCTTGAAGCGCCGTTCTTGAGCATGGTCCAAGTGATTGTGTACACCGGCGCAGTGATGATGCTCTTCTTGTTCGTCCTCATGGTGGTCGGCGTTGATTCAAGCGACTCGCTCACTGAATCCATCAAAGGTCAGCGCGTCCCTGCACTTCTCGGTGGTGCAGCGCTCGGTGTAATTCTTGTAGGACTTCTCGGAAACGTTGTTACCTACAACTTTGGCCTCGACAGTGCGACTGCTGCTGCAGATGGCAATATGCAAGGACTTGCGAATCTCATTTTTAATCGCTATTTGTTTGCTTTTGAAGTCACGTCTGCACTGCTGATCACCGCAGCCATTGGTGCGATGGTGCTTGCTCACCGCGAACACCACACCCCGAGGCCGACGCAGCGTGATCTCGCTGAGAAGCGCTTCTTGAGCGGCCGTCACCCAGGTTCGCTCCCAGCTCCGGGCATCTACGCGCGTCACAACGCGGTTGACACGCCGGCACTTCTGCCTGACGGCACCATGTCAGCTCTCTCGGTTCCAAAGCCACTTGCGTCACGCGGTGCGTTGAAGGCTGTTGACATTGCAGCTGGTGAAGAAGTCTCGGCTCTCAGTCGTGGCGAAGCCGTGATTACGTCGCAGAGCACCGATCAGGTGGAGGGATAACGTGTCCGCTAACTGGTTCATCATCCTTTCAGCCATTCTTTTCACGATTGGTGCAGTCGGCGTGCTTGTGCGCCGCAACGCGATTGTGGTCTTCATGTGCGTCGAAATGATGCTCAATGCCGCCAACTTGGCATTCGTGACTTTCGCGCACACCAACGGCAATTTCGACGGTCAGGTCATCGCCTTCTTCGTGATGGTGGTCGCCGCCGCTGAAGTGGTGATTGGTCTCTCGATCATTGTGACGATTTTCCGCACTCGACGCAGCGCGTCGATCGACGACGCAAGCTTGCTGAAGCTGTAGCAGGATACGAGGAGACGCTGTGCATTCACTGCTAATCGGCTTACCGCTGCTAGGTGCCGCGGTTCTATTGCTTGGTGGCAAACGCACCAACGCATGGGGCCACTATTTCGCTACCGCCATGTCGATCGGTTCATTCCTCGTCGGCGTTGCTTCGTTCTCAGAGATGTTTGGCCTTCCGGCTGAAGAGCGTTCGATTGAGTGGACTCTCACTGAGTGGATCTCCGTTGGTTCATTCCAAGTCCCCATCGCTTTCCAGCTCGATCAGCTGTCGATTGCGTTCGTCTTGCTCATCACTGGTGTCGGCAGCCTCATTCACGTGTACTCGATCGGATACATGGAACATGACGCCAACCGCCGCAAGTTCTTCTCGTACCTGAACTTGTTCGTCTCAGCGATGATCGTGTTGGTTCTCGCCAACAACTACTTGCTCCTGTACGTCGGCTGGGAAGGCGTGGGTCTTGCGTCCTACCTGCTCATTGGTTTCTGGCAGCACAAGCCGTCGGCAGCAACCGCGGCTAAGAAGGCTTTCGTCGTGAATCGCGTTGGTGACATCGGTTTGTCACTCGCCGTGATGCTGATGTTCGCATTCTTCGGCACAGTGACATTCGCTGGTGTCAATGAAGCGGCCGACAACGCATCTGAGCAGACGGCGACCTGGATTGGTCTCGCTCTGCTTCTCGCTGCGTGCGGTAAGTCTGCGCAGTTCCCATTGCAGTCCTGGCTGCTCGACGCCATGGAGGGCCCGACTCCTGTGTCGGCGCTCATCCACGCAGCGACAATGGTGACCGCAGGCGTGTATCTCATCGCTCGCTCGAACGAGATCTACAACATCGCACCTACGGCTCAGCTCGCGGTCGTCATCATCGGCTCGATCACGTACCTCATGGGTGCGGTGATTGGTACCGCCAAAGACGACATCAAGAAGGGCCTTGCTGGTTCGACCATGAGCCAGATCGGCTTGATGATTCTCGCTGTTGGACTTGGTCCAATCGGTTACGTCTTTGCGATCTTCCATCTTTTGACGCACGGCTTCTTCAAAGCTGGAATGTTCCTTGGTGCTGGCTCTGTGATGCACGGTATGCACGACGACGTGAACATGCGTCATTACGGCGCACTGCGCACAGCTATGAAGATCACCTACGCGACGTTCGGTCTCGGCTTCCTGGCGATTATCGGCATTCCGCCGTTCGCAGGATTCTGGTCGAAGGACGAAATCATCAAGGTGGCGTTCAGCTACAGCCCACTGGTGGGTGTGCTCACCCTCGTCGGCGCTGGCGTTACTGCGTTCTACATGACGCGCATGATGGCCATGACGTTCTTTGGTACCGCACGTTGGGATGACGATGTGCATCCGCACGAGTCTCCCAAGACCATGACCATCCCGATGATCATCTTGGCGTTTGGTTCAGCATTCGGCGGCATGCTCTTGCTGTTCGTTGCAGACATCGAAAGCTGGCTCGAACCAGTCGTCGGCTTCGAACACGCACACCATGCGCCAGACAATGCCATTTTGATTCCAGTGACGCTCGCAGTAGTCGCAGCTGGTGCAGCCCTCGGTTGGATTCAGTACGCAACTCGCGACGTACCTCGAGTCGCGCCTGCGGATGTTTCGTTCTTGACGACCGCTGCTCGCGCGGACCTCTATGGCGATGCCGTCAACGAGGCGGTCTTTATGCGTCCTGGCCAATACCTGACGCGTTCGCTCGTCTACGTTGATAACAAGGTCGTCGACGGTGCCGTCAACGGTACTGCCGGTTTCGTCGGGCTTGTTGCCTCGCAACTTCGCCGATTGCAGACAGGTTACGCACGTTCGTATGCGTTGATGATGGTGCTTGGTGCACTCGTCATTCTCGCGACCGCTGTCCTAGTGAGGATGTCATAAGCATGAACTACTTATCCATTCTCGTTGCCCTCCCAGTTGTGGGCGCACTCATCGTCGGCGGCCTTCGCAGTGCCACTGACAAGCTCATCAAGCAGATTGGTCTCGGCACGGCGCTCGCAAGCGCCCTGGTCGCACTCTCGATGGCGCTGCAGTTCGATCCGAACTCGTCGTCGACGCTGCAATTCGTCGAGAAGTACGACTGGATTCCAGCGTTTGGTGTCTCGTTCTCACTCGGTGTCGATGGCATTGCGCTCGTGCTGATTGTGTTGGCCGCGATTCTCGTGCCAGTCGTCATGCTGGCTGGCTGGAACGAAGCTGAAGGTCACCGCGGCAGCGTGCGTCAGTACGTCGTACTGACTCTGTTGACCTACTCGATGATGATCGATGTGTTCGCGGCCACTGACGTCTTCTTGTTCTACGTTTTCTTCGAAGCGATTCTCATTCCGATGTACTTCCTGATTGGTCGCTTCGGTGGTCAGCGTGCCACGTATGCGGCCGTGAAGTTCTTGTTGTACAGCTTGGTCGGTGGTCTGCTGATGCTCGCGAGCTTGGTTGGCCTCTGGGTCGTTTCGCGTGAGCAGCTCGGTGCGGGCACTTTCGATTGGGAAACCCTGACGACGCTCAACATCGATGGCGGTGTCCAGAACTGGCTCTTCCTTGGCTTCTTCATCGCGTTCGCGATCAAGGCTCCACTCTTCCCATTCCACACCTGGCTTCCTGATGCTGCCGGCGAAGCAACGCCAGGCAACGCGACACTTCTCGTCGGTGTGCTCGACAAGATCGGCACCTTCGGCATGCTGCGCTACTGCTTGCCGTTGTTCCCACTCGCAAGTGCGTACTTCACGCCAGTTGTGATTGTGTTGTCGCTCGTCGGCATCATCTACGGTGCGCTGCTCGCAATCGGCCAGAGTGACCTCAAGCGCTTGATTGCCTACACCTCGGTGAGCCACTTCGGTTTCATCGCTCTCGGCATCTTCGCGTTCACCACGCAGGGTCAATCAGGTGCGACTCTCTACATGGTCAACCACGGTTTCTCCACCGCGGCGTTGTTCCTTGTCGCCGGCTACTTGATGAGCCGTCGCGGAAGCCGCTTCATCGAAGACTTCGGCGGCGTGGCCAAGGTAGCGCCGGTGCTCGCAGGAACGTTCTTCCTCGCGGGTCTCTCATCTCTCGCGCTCCCTGGTATGTCGAGCTTCATCTCTGAGTTCTTGGTGCTGCAGGGAACGTTCACTCGTTACCCAGTCCCAGCGATCATCGCGACGACAGGCATCGTGCTTGCGGCCCTGTACATCTTGTTGATGATTCAGCGGACCATGACGGGCGAACCGACTGCCGAAGTCGCTGAGAAGGTGGGCGAAATCACCTTCCGCGAGAAGATCGCGATTGCACCAGTGATCGCCATCATCATTGTGACTGGCTTCTTGCCCCAGCCATTACTGAACATCATCAATCCTGCTGTCGATCGAGTGATGACAGCAGTCACCGCAACCGACCCAGTCGCATCTGAAGGAGTTTCCAAGTGAACCTACTGATGGACGCTCCCGTTATTGATTACGGCATCATGCAGCCGATTCTGGTGGTGCTCGGTGCCGCTGTGCTCGGAGTTTTGATCGAAGCTTTCGCACCTCGCGAAAATCGGCGCAACATCCAACTTGTGGTGACTTTCGGTTCGCTTCTGATTGCGCTCTATGGCGTCGTCACCAACACCAGCGAAAAGCATGTCGGCCTTGGAGCGGTGAACTCCCTCTCCATCGACGGGCCTGGCTTGTTCTTGCAGGGCGTGATTTTGGTGTCGGCACTCGTTGGTGCCATGTTCCTCGCAGAACGCGACATCGATGTGCAGGGTGACGCTTTTGCTCCACAAGCATCAGCTCTCCCCGGCAGCGAAGACGAATCGGAATTCACTCTCCGTGGCTGGTTGCAGACCGAAATCTGGCCGTTATTCCTGTTCTCTGTCGGCGGCATGCTGATCTTCCCGGTCGCCAACGACTTCTTGACGCTCTTCGTCGCGCTCGAAGTGATGTCGCTTCCGCTGTACTTGCTCGCAGGTATGGCTCGCCGCCGTCGCTTGTTGTCTCAAGAAGCTGCCTTGAAGTATTTCGTTCTCGGCGCATTCTCGTCTGCTTTCTTGTTGTACGGCTCCGCGTTGTTGTACGGCTTCGCAGGTTCTGTCACCTACGGAGACATCGTCACGGCGATTGGTCAAGATCCCGGCCGCAATGGATTGCTCATTGTTGGTTCACTGTTCGTGTTTGTGGGTCTGCTCTTCAAGGTCGGTGCGGCACCGTTCCACCAGTGGACCCCAGACGTCTACCAGGGCGCCCCGACCGCACTGACCGCGTTCATGGGTGCGGCAACCAAGGTGGCTGCTTTTGGTGCACTGCTTCGCGTTGCGTATGTCGCACTCGGTGGTCTGCGTTGGGATCTTGCGCCTGTTCTCTGGGTCATTGCTGGCCTCACCATGCTGATCGGCACTGTGGTTGGTGTTGCTCAGTCGGACATCAAGCGCATGCTCGCCTACTCGAGCATTGCACACGCGGGCTTCCTGATTCTCGGCGTGATCGCCGCGAATCCAGCAGGTCTTTCGGGTTCGCTGTTCTACTTGCTCGCGTACGCGTTCACGACGCTTGGCACATTCGGCATCGTCTCTCTGGTTCACGATGCTTCGGGTGAAGCGAACAATCTTGGTCAGTTTGCTGGTCTTGGTAAGCGTTCACCGCTCGTCGCAGGTGCCTTCGCACTGTTCTTGCTCGCGCTCGCTGGCATTCCACTCACGAGCGGTTTCACCGGCAAGTTCGCAGTCTTTGCGGCCGCGTACGAAGGTGGCGCTGCACCGCTTGTGGTGCTCGCGGTTATTGCTAGCGCAATCGCAGCCTTCTTCTACGTTCGCGTCATCGTGTTGATGTTCTTCACCGAACCTCAAGGCGAAGAAGTTTCTGTCATCGTGCCGAGCATGTTCACTCAGGTGGGCCTCAGCATCGCGGCTACCGCGACAGTGATTCTCGGTGTCATGCCGCAGCCCGTTCTGGACCTGCTCAACAACACGTTCTTCATTCGATAGTTGTCGATGAGCACCCCTTTCTCACTCTCGAGCGTTGAGCCAAGTCTCGCTGCGGACTTGCAGGCAGCGCTCGAGCGGATTGAGGGACAGCTACTCGAATCCACCACGTCGACTGACCCGTTTATTTCAGAAATTGCTGGCCATTTAGCTCAGGCTGGTGGCAAACGCTTTCGACCACTTCTTGTGGCAATGGCGGCACAACTCGGTACGCCGACCGCTCAATCAGAGGCAGCTGCGGTGGTTGTCGAAATCACGCATCTCGCGACGCTGTATCACGATGATGTCATGGACGAAGCTCCACGACGTCGCGGTACAGAATCCGCCAATGCTCGATGGGACAACACACTTGCCATCTTGACGGGCGACTTCCTCTTCGCCCGTGCATCCCAAATCCTTGCCGATCTCGGCCCGGAGGCAGTCCGTATTCAGGCTGAGACTTTTGAGCGGTTGGTGTCTGGACAGATTCACGAAACGGTCGGACCAGTCGCTGGTTCCGATCCCGTGGCTCATCATCTCCAGGTGCTTTCGGACAAAACTGGTTCGCTCATTGCAACCTCAGCGTTGTTCGGCGGAATGTTCGCTGGCCTTCCTGCACCCGCTCTCGACGCGCTTTCGCGCTTTGGCGAGGCAATTGGGGTGGCGTTTCAGATCGCCGATGACATCCTCGACATTGCATCCCCTGCTGAGGTCTCCGGAAAAACGCCAGGCACGGATCTTCGTGAAGGCATTCTGACGCTCCCTATGCTCATCGCGCAGGCATCTGCGACCGAGGCTGATGCGGAACTGATGTCATTGCTTGGGCGAGAACTTCCTGACGATACAGAGCATGCCCGGGCGCTCGAGTTGATGCGTGCACATCCCGCCATGGAAGGCGCACAATCTGAAGCCGAGAGGTTTGCGACAATCGCGATTGAGCAGCTGCAGGTAATTGTGGACCTGCGCAAAGCGGACGAAACTGGCTTTGCGAGCGCGGATCGAGTAGCCGCGGTGATTGAAGCTTTGAAGGGCATTTGCGAGAGCACCATCTCGCGGGCAGTATGACCTACATGAAACGACGCTCTCCACTCGTCATCGTCGCGGCTGTGGTGATTGCGATGTTCAGTTCTCCATCGGCTCAAGCCGTATCTGCCTCCGATTTCAAGCCAGGCGCCACCATTTCTGGAGTAGTTCTTAACGGTCTAGATCTGAGTGGCAAAGATCTGCGTGGCATCACGTTGAACAAGGTAACGCTCAAGAACGTGAACTTCACGCGGGCCAATCTCAGTGGTGCAACGGTGACTGCATCGACGCTTGATGGTGCCGATTTCTCCTACGCAACTCTCAACAACGCAAACTTCACGGGCGCAAAGATTCCTGCAGGTCGGTTTAAGTACATCAACGCAACAGGTCTTTCACTCAAGAAATGCCAATGCAATTACGCGATGTTCACGAGTTTTACTCTGACTCAAGGTTCTCTTGCGGGCGCGTCACTCAAGCTCGCCACCATGCAAGGCGCACGTTTCACTGGCACTGACTTCACCGGTGCGCAACTCCTCGATGTTCAGGCATCGCACGCGGACTTTGTTTTGACCAACTTCGCTGGCGCACTGCTCGGTGGAAGTGAATTCACCAAGAGCACTTTCGCTAAAGTCAATCTGAAGAATGCGGTCTTCGGCGCGAGCAGTTTCGCCACGACTCGGTGGACTGCGGTGACTCTGACTGGGGCGAACGCATCTCAGGCTTCACTTCGCGGTGTTGAAGCGACGGGAATTGTGGGTAAACCGATTCTGAATCGCTCTGTGAAGTTGATCAGTGGTGTCTTCCACATGGCCCCAGCAAAACCTCTCTTCACGACCATCAAGCGCGTGAACGGACGCAGCTTTGTGTATCTGAAAGAAGTGCTTCAGACGGGTGCGCCTGGTTCAGTCAAATATCGGTTTTCGACAGATCAGCATGACTGGTCAGCCTGGACCGAGGCGCTCGGCAAGCGCGCCTACGACGACTTCAGCTACTCCACCAAAATCCAAGTGCAGCTCAAACGTCAGCCTGCCGGCAAGAAAATGTTTATACAGATTGCACTTTTCAACGCTTACGGTGTCAGTAAGGCCATCACGAAGAGTTACGTGGCTTAAGGCTCACTCTTCTGATTGCGCGAAGTTTCGCCCAGAGC
Source organism: Actinomycetota bacterium (assembly GCA_017853815.1). Taxonomy (GTDB): domain Bacteria; phylum Actinomycetota; class Actinomycetes; order S36-B12; family UBA5976; genus JAFMIT01. The sequence goes on along the minus strand of JAFMIT010000005.1, from coordinate 4,157 downwards.
GGATAGCATCAACACTGAATACAACAAGCGCAATCCACACAATGATGAAGCCAATCCAGCGACCGTGTGGCATGGCCTCGTTGTAAATGAGCAGGCCCACGAGGAACTGAATTGTGGGGCTTCCGTACTGCAAGATGCCCATCGTCGAATAGGGAACGCGAACAGCAGCGGCGCCGAAGGCAAGCAGCGGAACCGCAGTCACAACGCCAGCCATCAACGTCCACAGCGTGTGCCAACCATTGTGTTGTCCGAGCGCAAGATCGCCTTGAATAAACAGCCACAGTAGGTATGAGGCCGAAAATGGCAACAAGAGAATCGTCTCGACGGTGAGGCTTTCGACTGCGTCGACGTCTGCCTTCTTCTTGACCATGCCGTAGGCAGAGAACGTGACGCCGAGAGTGAGACCAATCCACGGAACCGTGCCCGCATCAATGGTGAGGAACAGGACGCCAGCGCCAGCGATACTGACCGCGAGCCATTGAAGTCGTCGGAGTTTCTCGCGAAACACGAGCACTCCGAAAGCCACGTTGATGAGGGGATTGATGAAGTACCCCAGTGATGCATCAATCACGTGATGGTTGACGACAGACCAGATGTACAGGCCCCAGTTGATGGTGATGAGCACCGCGGCGATAGTCAGTAAGCGCAGCGATCGGGGATTTCGCATGACTGCGAAGATTTCAGACCAGTTCTTGCGAATCGCATTCACGACAGCCAAGAAAATCAGGCTCCAGGTCATGCGGTGCGCGAGAATTTCTAAAGCCGTCGCAGGCGCAAGCAACGGCCAGTAGAGCGGCGCAAGCCCCCAGAGGCCGTAGGCCATGAGTCCGTAGGCAATCCCTCGTCCAGTGCCGCTTCGTTGAGGCGCTGAGGTCATTTAGGACACAGTCCAGGTGTCTTTGCCTCGAATAAGAGCGGCCAGGTCTCCAGGACCACGTGTCTCTTTCGCGTGAGCGACCTGATCCGACATCTGTCGGTCGTACACCGGCCGATTCACATCGCGAAACACACCGATGGGAGTATTCGCGAGCGTCTCAGGGTGGCTGAGACGTGAAAGCGCGAATGCATAACTGGGGTCTTCGACATGAGCATCGTGAACGATGAAGGCATCCGAACCGACTTCACTCGCGGCTGCCACTCGCAAAGAACCATCGGATTCGCGGACCACTCCGTGCGTTGCTTCTTTTCCGAAAGTGATGGGTTCACCGTGCATCAGACGGATGAGCAAGTCGTCGGCGGTGTCGGAGTCCTTCAGTGGTTCCCAGGCGCCATCGTTGAAGATGTTGCAGTTCTGATAAATCTCAACCAGCGCAGTGCCTTCGTGAGCCGCAGCTTGGCGTAACACTTCAACAAGATGCTTGCGGTCGCTGTCGATGGTGCGAGCAACGAACGATGCCTCAGCGCCGATGGCGACGGAGATGGGGTTGAACGGATGATCGAGCGAGCCCATAGGGGTCGACTTCGTGATCTTGCCCATTTCAGAGGTCGGGGAGTACTGGCCTTTGGTGAGACCGTAGATGCGGTTATTGAACAACAAAATCTTGAGATTCACATTGCGGCGCAAGGCATGAATCAGATGATTGCCGCCGATAGAGAGCGCATCGCCGTCGCCGGTGATAACCCACACACTCAAGTCTTCACGCGACGTCGCAAGACCAGAGGCAATTGCTGGCGCACGACCGTGGATTGAGTGCAACCCGTAGGTGTTCATGTAGTACGGGAATCGTGAGGAGCAGCCGATTCCCGAGACGAAAACAATGTTCTCTTTCTTGACGCCGAGTTCAGGCAAGAAAGACTGCACGCCAGCGAGAATCGCATAGTCGCCACAACCTGGGCACCAGCGAACTTCTTGGTCGCTCTTGAAGTCTTTAGCGGACTGAGTCACTTCAGACTTGGGAACAAGCTTCAACGATGCGAATGAATCAGACATGAGCAGCAACATCCTTAATGACATCGACAAGTTCGGTGGCTTTGAATGGAAGTCCGCGGACTTTGTTGAAGCCAATGGTGTCCACGAGGAACTTCGCGCGAATCAACATGTTGAGTTGACCGAGGTTCATCTCAGGCACGATGACTTTCTTGTAACGCTTGAGTACTTCCCCGGTGTTCGCGGGGAAAGGATTCAACGTCGACAGGTGAGCCTGCGCCACCTTGATGCCGTTGCGGCGGGAAATTTCGACCGCGGCACCGATGGGGCCAAACGTCGATCCCCAACCCAGTACCAGAATGTCGCTATCCCCATTTGGATCATCAACAAACATTGGCTCAACATCGTCCGAGATGCCGTCGACTTTTGCTTGGCGAAGTCGGGTCATCAGATCGTGGTTCGCAGGGTCATACGAAATGGCACCAGTGTTGTTGGCCTTCTCGATGCCACCGATGCGGTGTTCGAGGCCAGGTGTGCCAGGGCGAATCCAGGGGCGAGCGAGAGTTTCGTCGTCGCGCTTGAATGGCCAGAGAACGTCCACACCATTGAGTTCATGGTTAGGAGCCTCAAGGAAGTTGGGTTCAATCTTTGGCAGGCTCGCGACGTCGGGGAGTAGCCACGGCTCCGAACCATTGGCCAAGTAGCCGTCACTGAGCAAGAAGACTGGTGTGCGGTACTTCACCGCAATCCGACAGGCCTCGATCGCCGCATCAAAGCAATGCGCAGGCGAGCGAGGAGCCACGATGGGAACGGGAGCTTCGCCGTTGCGACCAAACATCGCTTGCAGCAAGTCGGCTTGTTCTGTCTTGGTTGGCAGACCCGTCGAAGGTCCGCCTCGCTGAATATCGATGACGACGAGTGGAAGTTCGAGACTCACCGCGAGACCGATTGCTTCGCTCTTCAGCGCGACGCCGGGACCAGAAGTTGTGGTCACGGCGAGAGAGCCGCCGTAAGCCGCGCCGATGGCTGCACCGATAGCTGCGATCTCATCTTCAGCTTGGAATGTGCGCACACCGAAGTTTTTGTGCTTCGACAATTCATGCAGGATGTCAGAGGCTGGCGTGATGGGGTACGAGCCGAGGTACAGCGGCAAACCTGCAGACTGCGCGCCTGCGATCAGACCGTAAGACAACGCGAGGTTTCCGCTGATGTTGCGGTATTCGCCGGCGCGTGCAGGCGCAGGCTTTACTTCGTAATGAACGCTGAATACTTCTGTCGTTTCACCAAAAGACCAGCCGGCCTCAAGCGCTTTGAGGTTGGCGGCAAGAATTTCAGGCTTCTTCGCAAACTTGGTTGCCAAGAAACTCTTCGGAGTCTCCATCGGACGCGAGTACAGCCACGACAGCAAGCCAAGAGCGAACATGTTCTTAGAACGTTCTGCCTCTTTGCGCGTGAGATCAAAATCTTTCAGCGCTTCGACGGTAAGCGAAGTGAGTGCGACTTCATGAACGCGGTACTTCTCGAGCGAACCGTCTTCGAGCGGATTGTTCGCGTATCCAACTTTGTCGAGGTTTCGCTTGGTGAACTCATCTGTGTTGATGATGAGGTCGGCACCCTCTGGCATCTCATGCAGATTGGCTTTGAGGGCAGCGGGATTCATCGCCACAAGCACCGTGGGGGAGTCTCCGGCCGTTGTGATGTCGTGGTCTGCGAAGTGCAACTGGAATGCCGAGACGCCAGGCAATGTGCCCTGCGGTGCGCGAATCTCAGCAGGGAAGTCAGGCAGCGTCACCAGGTCATTGCCAAAGATGGCAGTGGCATTGGTGAACTGATCGCCGGTCAACTGCATGCCATCTCCTGAGTCACCAGCGAAACGAATAACAACTCGACCGAGGGTGACTAGTTCTTTGCTCACGATCACGCCTTCATAGATAACGGGCGGAACTCGCCCTCACCGCAGATTGAGCCCAATTGTGCTCCCTCGAGCCCCTTTTGTGCGGATGAATCCCAATTTTTGGGACGTCAGTTGGGAAGTAGAGGCGATAACGGCTCGGTACCCTGTCGCCATGCAGATTTCGGTGACACAGGTGGCGTTGGCCTGTTGTGCCATGGAGGTCTCGACTGCCATGGCACTCGACCTTCCTGCGCAGGTCGATGACCTGCACATTCGAGCTGCGGATGGGGAGCCAGCCGACCTCAATGTTCTCGTTATCGCGGGAACGATTACGGCAGGTTCCCTCGAACGTCTCGAAACTGCCTGGGCACAGTTGCCTGAACCTCGTGCCGCGAT
>JAFMIT010000075.1 GCA_017853815.1 Actinomycetota bacterium | reverse complement strand
TCGAAAGTCAGCACTGGCCAACTGCGTTCAATCGCAACATTGCGCAGTGCCGAGTCAGGATTGACGGCGGTTGGTTTGCCGACAACTTCGAGCATGGGAAGGTCGGTGATTGAGTCGGAGTATGCGTAACTATGAGCAAGGTTGTAGCCGTGGTTCTGCGCGTACTCACGGATCGCAATCGCCTTGTTCTCGCCGTAGGCGTAAAAAGTAATTTCGCCGGTGTACTTGCCATTGAAGACTTCAAGTTCGGTTGCGATGGCGTCTTCAGCGCCAAGAAGTTCGGCTACTGGGCGGACGATTTCGGATCCTGAGGCCGAGACGATTATGACGTCGCGACCAGCGGCTTTGTGATTCGCGATGAGCTCTAGAGCTTCAAGGTGAACGGTCGGTGTGATTCGGTCGCTGAGCGTTTCGAGAACGATTGAAGTGAGCTGGTCGACATCCCAGCCAGTGACCAGTGCGGACAGATACTCGCGCATCTTTTCCATCTGTTGGTGGTCTGAATCAGCCGTCGTAAACAGAAACTGCTGGTACGCGCTGCGAACCACATCAGCCCGCTTGATCATGCCCTGGTCGTAAAGCGGGCGAGTGAATGCCAACGATGATGTTGTGCCGAGGATCGTCTTGTCGAGATCAAAGAACGCGGCGGTTTTCACGTGCGCATCGTAAGTCGCCGGTGGGTGTCTCGCTTCTCATCGAAGTTACGCCCGCGTGAAGTTGTCAACAACGTCGACTTTGTCCACAGCCCCACAATTTTCACTTTTCGGACGGTGATGCAATGGCGAGACTGCAGGCATGTCGATACTTCACGTTCAATCAGGAATAGGCGGATGCGGTACGTCAGCGGTGACGTGGGCAATTGCTAGACACGTCGGTGCGGTTGCTGCATTGGATTTCAGTCCGCACCAGGGCGGCCTCGCCTGGGCCAGCGGCGTGGGCGCGGACGTCAGCTGGCCTCGAATCCAATCCGCAGAATTGAGTGCGAGTCAGTTACTTGAAGTGGCACGCGAGTATTGCGGAATTCGTCTCTGCTCTGGCGGAGCTCCGCCGCCTCAGCAGATGATTGACGTTGCGTGTGCCGGACTTGATTTGTCTCAACATGTCATCTTCGACGGTGGCCAAAAGCAGCCCGGCGAATTCGAAATTCTCGTCATTCCTAATCAATTACGCGCACTGAAACAGCATCAGTCCTTTGTTGGGTCTGCTATGTGTGTCTCTGGGCCACTTGGTGTGCCACCATCGCTAGTCAGCGCCACGATGACATCTGCGAATGTCACGTATCTCAAACAGGAGTCTGTGGTTTCGAAGTCTTTGAGACTTGGCTATGGCATGCCGCAGACCCGCGCTCTTCGACAGGCGATAGAGCGCTGTCTGAGTGAGATTGGATTTACGTGATCCAAGCCGATGCTGATCTTGCTCATCCAGTCATCGAGTACCTAACCGAGAAAGCTCTCCCTCCGACTGAGAATTCTGTTGAGCTCGCACTACACGACCTGCGATGTCTCATCGATGCATCGGCCCGTGCGGAGCTGCTCGGTCGAGTGAGGGCTGCCCTGTCTGGATACGGACTGTTGACGCCGCTCATCACTGAAAACACAACCGACCTTCTCATCAACGGCTGTGGGGCGGTGTGGCGAGACCAGGGTGCTGGCCTTGAACTCTGCGATCTCCGCTTTACAGATCCGGCCGAGACACGTCAGTTGGCAGTCAGGTTGGCCGTATCGGCAGGGCGCAGGCTCGACGAGGCGCAGCCGTATGTCGATGCCCAGTTGCCCGATGGAGTGCGACTGCATGCGGTGCTGCATCCGATTTCTGCCGGTGGACCAGTCGTGTCTTTGCGATTTCCGCGCACAACCATCCTTCCGCTTGGCTACTGGGTCGATTCGATGCCGAGAGAGTTTCGTTCCACGTTTGAGAAGCTCGTAGCTCACCGCGCCACGATGGTGATCAGCGGTGCGACTGGAAGCGGCAAGACCACACTCGTGCGATCGCTGATGGTGGAGGTGGCACCTCGCCGAATTGTGGTTATTGAAGACACTGCGGAGCTTGGGGTAGCGCAGCCACACGTCGTTGCCTTGCAAGGGCGATTGGCCAGTGCAGAAGGACGGGGCTTGATTACTGCTCGGGACTTAGTTCGCCAATCCCTGCGTATGCGTCCAGATTCAATAGTGATTGGTGAAGTGCGTGGTGTTGAGGTACTCGATTGGCTGTTGGCTGTTACGAGTGGTCATGCTGGATCGCTCACGACCGTTCATGCTCATTCGTCGAGTCACGCCCTGGAGCGATTGGAGTTGTTGGCGGCGCTGTCCGGCCTCTCGACTGACTTCGTTCGAACGCTTGTCATCCAGTCAGTCGATGCGATTGTTCACTGCACCAACACGGATGGCAGACGCAGAATCGACGATGTTCACGTGCTGAACCAAAACTTCGATAGACGACTGCATCATGGATGACGTTTCACTAGTGGCATGCCTCGTGGCGGCGGTCATGGTTCTCTGGTGGTGGCCCTCGACGCCACTGGACAAACCTTTGAAATCTCTGCGTTCCGTCCGCGTCGACGGTGCGCAGCTCCTGGCGCAATTGCGTGCGGAATTGCTGGCAGCCCCAAACCCGGTCGCTGCACTCTCCACTTTTAGTCTCGATGACAGTGACGTTTCATCGCGCACTAGACGCCATCTCGATCAGATGATTGCAATGTACGAAAGCCACGGCACGGTGAGTTCTGTTCTGCTCGACGCGATTGTCGAAGATGATGCGAACGAACGCGACCTTCGTCGGCGGTGGAGTACTGCGGTGGCCGGAGCCCAGTCGTCGTCAGTGGTACTGATGGTGATGCCAGCGATGATGTGGCTACTCGCTCAAGGCCTCGGCGTTTCTGCATTTGCCTGGCTATTTGCTTCATCGCTTGGCTGGGCTTGTTTGTTTTTCGGAGTGTCTCTGGCGTTGCTGGCTCGCTTGAGTTTGAGACGTCTACAACGAATCGCCTTGCGCTCAAACCGAGGTGGTTCGGCATCGTCGCCTCAGCCGCGCCGAGTCCTGAGCGCTGCTGAGGCATCAAATGTTGTTTTCCTCATCGCGCTGCTGTTGCGACCCGATGTGTTTGGGATATCCATCGCACTCGCAGCACGAGGAGCAGTGCAGCGTTACTGGCGACGAATGCCCGAGCGCTTTCAGCCAGAGACTGCGTCAGATATGTCGTGGCTGTGTGCGGCTTTGTCAGCGAATCTTGCAGCTGGCCTTGATTGGCTGAGAGCTGTGCGCATTGTCGCTGAGCTCGAGCAGGTTGCTTTGGCCGAGGAGTTACGTGCAGTCGCTCAACGACTTGAGTGGGGACTCGATCCGCAGGATGCATTTCTCGGAGTCGCACCAGAGTTGGAGCCGCTGGCGCACGCGATAGAGCAGACGAGAAGAAGTGGTGCGCCAATAAGTGAGGTGTTGCTTTCTCAAGGCAACCGCATTCGCACCGACCTGCACACGAGCTCGTGCGAGCGCGTCGAAAAGTTGGGGGCTTCGGCTGTCGTGCCCGTGGCCGCACTGCAACTTCCGTCATTTGTCATTCTCGGACTTGTGCCGTTTGTTGCTACTCAGCTTGGCCCAATGCTGTCGGCCTTTTCATCCACAGGTTTGTAGTCAGCGAACTGCGTTCCTCCACTTATGCACAGCGGAACAAGATCGCAGTGATTTCTTGGTGACACCCAAGTGGAATTGCCTTCCCTCCAACGAAAGGAAAACATGAAAGTTCCAGACATCCTCAAATCTGACGCAGGTGCAGTGTCAGCGGAGTATGCGACGGTCGCGATTGCAGCCTGTGGCGCCGGTGGCATTTTGTACAAGTTCTTGACGAGCAGCAGTTTTGCTTCGCTTCTAGCCAACATTCTCGGGAAGGCATTCTCGTGGGTCTTCGGTCTCGCTTAAGCCAGACCGACGGCAGCGTAAGCGCGGAAGCCGCGATTGGAATCGGGGTGATCATCATTGTGGTGGTCGCCCTGATCCAAGCTCTCGGACTGGGTCTATGGCACATGCGAGCGAGAGCTGCACTCACTGAAGCCGTGCGCGTCGCGACTGCGAGCGGAGAACCCGGAGTGCAGATTGCCCTTGCCCACGATTTCCTCAGAGCGCAATTGCCAGGAGCGATTGTGGGCACTGATGTCTCTGACCAAGGAATACGTCTCGCAGTTCGACGAACAGTTGAAGTCCCGGTTCTGGGATGGTCGCCTTCGGTACGGCTTTCGGAGTTCGGCCACTGGCAGGACCCATGGCTCGCTCCATAATCGCTGGTCTCCGATCCGATGCCGGTTCGCTGACACCGTTCGTGGTGGTGGTTGTGGGGCTTTTGATGTGTCTCATCTCGGCCCTGATGGGGGTGATGCAGGTTGCTGATGCCTATGCGCGGCTTGCCAGTCGGGCTGAACAGGTGGCGCTTCTCACCGCCCAAAACACCTTGCTCGGCGGCAGTGGCTGCACGGAACCTGAGTTGCCACGCCGCACTCGAGTGCAGACATGTCGGTCGGATGAGACCGGTGCCGAGGTCACGTTGACTCAGGAGATTGAGGTCTGGTCACGAACCCTCGAAATCTCGGCTTTCGGGAGGTACCTCATAGCGCCGTGACCTTCATTTCAGGCTCAATCGACCCGCTAGACTCCGCCCTCAATACAAGGACGTCAATTGGGGCGTCTACCCGTCATCGTCGCCGGGCAGCGTGGTTTCCACCTGTTTGGAGCGCTGCCGGGAAAGCACTGAGGAGATTCATCGATGTCTAGCGTTCTCGCTGCGACCGTAGAACTGTCTTCCAGCGACCTCCGCATCATCACGATTGTCGCAGTCATCGCACTCGCGGCTCTCGTTTTTGCGGGCGTTCTGGTGAAAGAAGTTCTTTCGGCCGATGCAGGCACTGACCGTATGCAAGAAATTGCTGCCGCTGTTCAGGAAGGCGCTGCCGCCTACCTCCAACGCCAGTTCAAGACTCTTGCCATTTTCGTCGTCCTGGTTTTTGGTCTTTTGTACCTCTTGCCAGCAGACACCGACGCTGAGAAGTGGGGTCGCTCGATCTTCTTCGTCGTCGGCGCGGTCTTCTCAGCTGTCACTGGTTATGTCGGCATGTGGCTCGCAGTTCGCGGCAACGTGCGCGTTGCAGCCGCAGCTAAAGACTCCGGTGAAAACGCTGCTATGCGTATTGCTTTCCGCACTGGTGGCGTCGCGGGCATGTTCACCGTTGGCCTAGGCCTGTTCGGTGCAGCAGTTGTCGTGTTGGTCTACAAGGACCAGGCTCCAAAGGTTCTCGAAGGCTTCGGTTTCGGCGCGGCACTTCTTGCCATGTTCATGCGCGTCGGTGGCGGTATCTTCACCAAGGCTGCTGACGTCGGCGCTGACCTCGTCGGCAAGGTTGAGCAGGGCATCCCCGAAGATGATCCTCGCAACGCTGCCACCATTGCAGACAACGTTGGCGACAACGTTGGCGACTGCGCTGGTATGGCCGCTGACTTGTTCGAGTCCTACGCAGTTACTTTGGTCGCTGCACTGATTCTCGGTAAGGCAACCTTCGGCGCACTCGGCTTGGTGTTCCCGCTCGTGGTTCCTGCTATCGGTGTTCTCACCGCTGTGATCGGCATCCTCGCAGTGACCCCGTCACCAAAGGATCGCTCAGGCATGCAGGCCATCAACCGTGGCTTCTTCCTGTCGGCCGGTGTATCCGCGATTCTCGTGCTCGCCGCGACCCGTCGCATGCTTCCAGCGACGTGGGAAGAAGTTCCTGGCTACCAGGATTCTGGTCTTCCTCCAATGCTCAACCCACAAGGTTTTGCTTTCGCCGCTGTCATCATCGGTATCGTCCTTGCAGCTGCTATTCAGCAGTTGACCGGCTACTTCACCGAAACCAACCGTCGTCCAGTCGACGATGTCGCAAAGTCATCGATGACCGGCCCAGCTACCGTCATCCTCAGCGGTATCTCGCTTGGTCTTGAGTCTGCTGTGTACTCGGCACTGCTCATCGGTGCAGCTGTCTACGGCGCATCGTTGCTCGCTGGTGGTTCGGCAATGCTCGCATTGTTCGCCATCGCGCTCGCGGGAACTGGTCTTCTGACCACCGTCGGCGTCATCGTTTCGATGGACACCTTCGGTCCAGTTTCTGACAACGCTCAAGGCATTGCTGAAATGTCTGGCGACGTTCATGGCGAAGGCGCAGCAGTGCTCACCCGCCTCGATGCAGTTGGAAACACCACCAAGGCGATCACCAAGGGCATCGCAATCGCGACGGCCGTGCTTGCTGCGACTGCACTCTTCGGTTCATTCCGCGACGCAGTCCAGTCAGCTACCACCAACTACAAGGGACCAGTTCCCAAGATCTCGCAGGAGCAGGTGTACCAGTACATCTCGATCCTCGACGTCGCTCAGCCGTCCAACCTGGTTGGTCTGCTGATTGGTGCTGCAGTTGTGTTCTTGTTCTCAGGCCTTGCGATCAACGCCGTGTCTCGCGCCGCTGGCGCAGTTATTCACGAAGTGCGTCGCCAGTTCCGCGAGCATCCAGGCATCATGGAAGGCACCGAGAAGCCTGAATACGGCAAGGTTGTCGACATCGTGACGCTCGATTCGCTGCGCGAACTCGCAACCCCAGGTCTGCTCGCAGTCCTCACCCCAATCGCTGTTGGCTTCGGTCTTGGCATTGGTGCGCTTGGTTCATTCCTCGCTGGCACCATCGTTACCGGCACCCTGATGGCAGTGTTCCTGTCGAACTCAGGTGGCGCGTGGGACAACGCCAAGAAGTTTGTGGAAGACGGTCACTTTGGTGGCAAGAATTCAGAAGCTCACCAAGCAACCGTTATTGGTGACACTGTCGGCGATCCATTCAAGGACACCGCTGGCCCTGCTATCAACCCACTCATCAAGGTCATGAACCTTGTGGCACTCCTCATCGCTCCTGCAGTGGTGAGCGTGCACTTGACCGAAGACACTCGCACGCGACTCATCGCAACGTTTGTGTCTCTTGCAATTGTGGTTGGTGCAGTGTTGATTTCGAAGCGCCGCCCACTCGCAGTGGCCGCTGAAGAAATGACGCACCCATTCGATCCAAACGAGGTCGTCACTCACAAGGACGAGCACTACCTCTAAATAACATCACGATTGGACCCGTCACTAAAACAGGTGGCGGGTCCATTCTTTTAGGAATGCATGATCACGACTGATGTTTGCGTTGCTGGATTCAAAGCGACGATTGCTCACGACCCGTTGCCGGTTGACGGTTCGCCATTGCCCGATGACATCGTGGTTGGTCCTGGCGGTGCATCGAACTCGTTGTTGCACCTCACACCCCGCCGACATGTGGCACGAGTGTGGGATCTTGGTTGTGGCAGTGGTGTGCAGAGTGTCATCGCGGCACTTCATGCAGATCACGTCGTCGCGACAGATATTGACTCGCGCTGTCTTGAAATCACGGCCGCGTCAGCTCGGCTCACTGGCGTGCACGTGGAGACCCGACTGGGCTCGCTCGCGGAGCCAGTGGCCGGCGAAACATTCGACCTCATCATCTCGAATCCGCCGTTTGTGATGGGTGGTGCAACGTCACTCACTCATCGCGAGTCACCTCGCGTCGCTGACGCATTGACTGCTGAACTACTCGAAACCTTGCCAGCGCATCTCACCGAAAACGGACTCGCAGTCATGCTCACTGCCTGGCTCGTGACCGATACCGAGAACTTGGAAGAGCGCATCTCCCCGTGGCTGCCCGACGGCTGTGATGTGTGGGTCGGCTTGCGTTCCACTCAGACTGTTACCGACTACGTCGAGACGTGGCTTGCAGACGCTGGTCGAAAAGATGACGCAGCTCTCCGAGCTGAGTGGATTAGCCGTCTCGAGAGTTGGCATACCGTCAAGGTCGCGTTTGGATGGGTGGTCCTGCGGAAGCGATCGGGAGACAACTGGACGCGGCTCGAGGACCTGCGACTCGCGAGCAGCCTGCCTGATGGTGAAGCGGTGCTCGAGCGACTCAAGGCCGCCGATCGCTCGGAGGCCCTGACGGCCATTGACATGCTGACTATCCCCTTTATCCACAGTGGAACCCAAGCGTGGCGAGGCGAAGTCAGCCTCGACCCAGTGCTCAGCGCGGTTCGCAGCCGCCTCGATGGGCACTCTTCGCTCGAAGAAATCTGCG
>JAFMIT010000074.1 GCA_017853815.1 Actinomycetota bacterium | reverse complement strand
TCGTTCTTACAACTGCCTCAAGCGCGAAGGCGTTCACACTGTTGGTGAACTTCTCGCTCGCTCTGAAGCAGATCTGATGGACATCCGTAACTTCGGTGCCAAGTCCATTGACGAAGTTAAGGCGAAGTTGCACTCGCTCGGTCTGTCTCTCAAGGACAGCCCAGAGGGTTGGAACCGTCCAATGTCCGAAGAAGCATGGGCAGATGACGCCGATGCAGACCAGTCCTTCGTAGAGGACGAGTCGTACTAATTAGTGCGACTTGTATAAGGAGAAACAATGCCAACCCCAACTAAGGGCGCACGCCTCGGTGGCGGTCCAGCGCACGAGCGCTTGATCCTCGCTAACCTCGCGAAGAGCCTCTTCGAACACGGTCGCATCACCACGACCGAAGCAAAGGCCAAGCGCCTTCGCCCATACGCAGAGAAGCTGATCACGGCTGCAAAGCGTGGAGACATCCATGCACGTCGCCAGGTCGCCAAGGTTCTTTTCGGCAAGAGTGGCAAGGACATCATCCACGTCCTCTTCACCGAAATCGGCCCACGCTACGAAAACCGTAACGGTGGCTACACCCGCATCGTCAAGCTCAATCCACGCAAGGGCGACAACGCTCCAATGGCGATGATTGAACTTGTTGAGCCGCTGGCTGAAGCTGTCGTCGCAGAAGCAACCGCTGCTGCTAAGAAGGCTGCAAAGGCACCTAAGGCTGAGAAGCCAGTTGCCGCTCCAGTCGTCGAAGAAGCCGCAGTCGAAGCAGCTATCGAAGAAGAAGTTGCAGCTGAAGAAGCTGTTGCTGAAGTCGTCGAAGAAACCGCTGAAGAAGTTGCAGAAATTGCAGCTGAAGATGCAGAGGCTGTCGAAGCTGACGCAGATGCCGCAGAGGAATCAGAGAAGGCTTAATGCCTCTCGCATCAACGCCGAACGAGCCCTCGTCCCCACCAGTGGGACGGGGGTTCGTTCGTCTGCGTTTAGACCTTGCCTATGACGGCACGAACTTTGCTGGCTGGGCGATTCAGGCCAACGGACTGCGCACGGTTCAAGATGAGGTTCAAAAAGCTATCGGTCTTGTGTGGCGGCTGGGGCAACCTGGTTCGGTGTATGTCGCCGGTCGTACAGATGCTGGGGTGCATGCCCGCGGCCAAGTCGTGCACTTCGATATTCCCGAAGATTCATACATCGACTTCTTCAGACAGCAGTACAGCCTCAACGGTTTGTTGCCTGCCGATATTCGCATCAATCGCGTCTCCTACGCACCTGCTGGTTTTGATGCGCGATTCTCTGCGCTCGCTCGGCGTTATACCTACGCGATTGCGGATGGCGTGGCAGACCCCATCACTCGCAATCATGTGGTCAGCAACTGGCGGCGACTTGATGTTGATGCAATGAACGAAGCTTCCGAGAAACTTTTGGGTCTGCATGACTTCACGACTTTTTGTCGAATGACTGATTACGGAACTTCGATTCGCACGTTGACGGAGTTCTCGTGGAAGCGAACGTCCTACGGTGTCATGGCGACGCTCGAAGCCGATGCTTTCTGTCACTCAATGGTGCGTTCGCTTGTCGGTGCGCTCGTGCCGGTCGGTGACCATCGCCGGGACACAGACTTTCCTGTGCGGATGCGCGATGCGTGTGCGCGCACGGGTGAGTTCACTGTCATGCCAGCGCATGGTCTGATTCTCGAAAGCGTGGTCTACCCGCCGGATGATCAGCTTCAGGCCCGGCAGGACCTCACTCGAGCAAAGCGCAACATCTCCGAAATCGACTAGTGGTACGAGTCCAGAACACAACTGGTACGAGTCCAGAACACCACTGGTACGTGAGAACGTCGCAACTGGTACGTGAGAACGTCGCCACTGGTACCTGAAAACGTCAAGAACGACGCAACCACGTACCACATGCGACGCAACCACGTACCACATGCGACGCTGCGACGTACCACAACGATAATTCGCAGCGTGCCGCACATCGATGTTCAACATCTCAACTACACACTGCCCGATGGCCGTGTGTTGCTTGATGATGTTTCGTTCAGAGTTGGCGATGGCGCAGTCGCCGCCCTTGTAGGCGCTAATGGTGCTGGCAAGTCGACGCTCATGAAGTTCGTGTCCGGTGAGTGGCAACCGCATGAAGGCAGCATTGTGTGCAGCGGCCGAGTCGCGGTCATGCCGCAGTTCATCGGTCATATGACTGAAGGAACCGTGCGCGATCTTTTGCTCACTGTGGCTCCCGCGAAACTTCGTGAAGTGGCCGACCGCATCGATCAGTACGAACTCGCCATGATGGACAGCGACGACGAAGCAGTGATGATGAAGTACGCGCAGGCGATTTCGGACTGGGGCGAATACGGCGGGTATGACCTTGAAGTCATATGGGATGTCTGCACTATGGCGGCCATGGGCAAGGAGTTCGAACGAGTTCGTGCTCGTCCAGTCGGGACCCTCTCGGGTGGCGAACAAAAGCGACTAGTTCTTGAGTCACTGCTTCGCGGTCCAGCCGAAATTCTGTTGCTTGATGAGCCAGACAACTATCTCGACGTACCTGGCAAGCGTTGGCTTGAACAGCAACTTCGAGAGTCGAAGAAGACAGTGCTGCTCATCAGTCACGACCGAGAGTTGCTCGCCGCTGCTGCGACACACATCGTTAGTGTCGAACTGAGCCCTGCTGGCAACACTGTCTGGGTGCACGCGGGCAGTTTCCGCACTTTCCATCAAGCGCGCCGTGAGCGCTTTGCGAAGCTTGAAGAGATGCGACTTCGTTGGGATGAAAAGCACCAGCAGCTCAAAGACCTTGTGCAATCACTTAAAGTCAAAGCTGCCTTCAACGATGGCATGTCGTCTCGATATCGCGCCGCCTGCACGCGCCTCGAGAAGTTCGAGCTGGCTGGGCCTCCACAAGCCGTTCCAATCGAACAGAACATCAACATGCGCCTTAAAGGTGGTCGCACCGGCAAACGCGCCGTCATCTGTGAACAGCTCGAGCTATCGGGTCTCACCAAGCCATTCGATCTTGAGGTTTGGTACGGCGAGCGCCTTGCGGTTCTCGGTGGCAACGGCACCGGCAAGTCACACTTCCTGCGGTTGCTCGCCCTCGGTGGCAGTGACCCTGACATAGAACATCGACCGGTTAGTGACATTGTGATTGAGCCTGTGAACCATTTCGGCGTCGCAAAACTGGGCGCGCGGGTTGTGCCGGGCTGGTTTGCTCAAACACACATTCGCCCTGATCTCAACGGCAGAACATTGTTAGAGATTTTGCATCGTGGTGACGAACGTCGGGCTGGCATGCCGCAAGAGCCTGCCGCGCGCGCTCTCGATCGTTACGAACTCGCGTATGCAGGGGAGCAGAAGTTCGACACGCTCTCAGGTGGCCAGCAGGCGCGGTTCCAGATTCTTTTGCTTGAACTCAGTGGCGCCACGCTGCTTCTGCTCGACGAACCAACCGACAATCTCGACCTTGCGAGTGCCGATGCACTTCAGACTGGTCTTGATGCTTTTGATGGAACGGTTATCGCAGTGACGCACGACCGCTGGTTCGCAGAAAGCTTTGATCGATTTCTCTTGGTCGAATCTGATGGCACTGTTCGCGAGACTGAAGAGCCCGTCTGGCAAGGTCGCGGCTAGCTAAGCCGGCGACACAACGCGAATGCCAACCTCGCTCGCAGCGGCGGCGAGTTGTCGGTCGTACGTAATCATCGAGTCGGCTTCGGCGAGCATTGCCGTCGCCAGGTGTATGGCATCCAGTGTCCCCAAATGCTCAAACTCAAAAGTGCTTGCAACTTTCAGGTGCATGGACGAGATTTCTATCGAACTGATGGCGTCGCCAAGGTTTTGGATGTCTCTGGTCAAGAACCCTCTGCGGTGACCCCAACGGCCAAGTTCGACTCTTAAAAGAGCGCTACTAAATAGCTCACGGCCAGTGACAAACTCGCGAACGGCGTGAGAGCCATCTTCTGTCACCAGCAGTTTGATCGCGGCAGATGAATCGACGTACAACATCACAGCTCTAGCTCTTGTTGACGTTCCTCATTTCGGAAATTCAGAAAGTCCTCGGTCCAACTTGCTACTCCGTCGGGCAGCGGTGGCATCGTCGTGATTGGCGGTGGCAATGGCTGCGTCGCCCGTCGCACCTTCATCCCTGCGAACCTTGATTCGCTCGGCGGCGACAGAACTGCAACAACCTCACCGTTGTTGGTGATCTCCATGGTTTCTCCTGCTTGGACTTCTCGGAGAACCGCAGCGCTGTTGTTTCGGAACTCGCGGTGGGAGATTCTGCGCATTCTTGACCCCTTTGTGTAGCACGGTGTAGCACGCCTGTGGAAAACCTACTCTCGACCTGTCCAGGAGGACTAGTTCGGCGTGTCGCAAGCCTGTGGATAAGGGGGAGTGGTAGCCGTTTTGACCGCGAAGCCCGCCTACGGGTAATCTCCGCCTCCGCTATGCGCACTCTTCTGTGCGTGTACAGGTCGCCGTGGAAGCACGGCAGCCCCCACCCCGAGAACGAAGGTTTTTGCTGTGCGCACTTTTCAGCCAAAAGCGACTGAGGTCGAGCGTACGTGGCACATCATCGATGCCACTGACATCGTCCTAGGCCGCCTTGCCGTCCAGACTGCTAACTTGCTGCGCGGTAAGCACAAGCCAACCTTTGCTCCACACGTTGACTGCGGCGACTTCGTCATCGTCATCAACGCTGGCAAGGTGGCGCTGTCCGGCGCCAAGTTGACCGACAAGTTTGACTACCGTCACTCAGGTCAGCCAGGCGGACTCACCGCAACCGCTTACGGCGACTTGCTGGCGAAGAACCCACGCCGCGCAATCGAGAAGGCTGTCAAGGGAATGCTCCCTCACAACCGTCTTGGTGCTCAGCAGATCACCAAGCTCAAGGTATACGCAGGCGCTGAGCATCCACATGCAGCTCAGCAGCCAGTCCCATTCGTCATCACGCAGGTTGCGCAGTAGTCACAGTCGCAAACGCGATTGTGTGAGGAAGGAAAACAGTGACTGAGGTCGCCGAGGTTTACACCAGCGAGACTGCTGCTCCAGCAAAAGCTGCTCGCAACATCAAGGCCGTTCCTAGCAACGCTACGGGCCGCCGCAAGGAAGCTGTCGCACGCGTGCGTCTCGTCCCAGGAACCGGTCGTTGGGTAGTCAACGGTCGCGATCTTGCTGACTACTTCCCTAACAAGGTTCACCAGCAGCTCGTTAACGACCCATTCAAGCTCTCTGATCTTGAAGGCCGCTTCGATGTGTTCGCAACCCTTTCAGGTGGCGGCACTTCGGGCCAGGCAGGCGCACTGCGTCTCGGCGTTGCTCGCGCACTCAACGACATTGACGTTGAAGCTTTGCGCCCAGCGCTCAAGAAGGCAGGCTTCCTGACCCGCGACTCACGCATCAAGGAACGTAAGAAGTACGGTTTGAAGAAGGCTCGTAAGGCTTCTCAGTACTCAAAGCGTTAATCGCTCACGTCTCAACAAATCCCCCGAGATTCTTCTCGGGGGATTTGTGTTTTCTCCTCCGCAGTTAGGCTTTGGCACCTATGACTCGTCTCTTTGGCACCGATGGTGTGCGCGGCCTCGCAAATCGCGACCTCACCGCCGAACTTGCCCTCGATCTCTCGGTCGCCGCGGCCCATGTGCTCGCAGATGCGGGCGACTTCGCTGACCACCGACCATTCGCCGTCGTCGGTCGCGACCCACGTGCGAGTGGCGAGTTCCTCGAAGCCGCTGTCGTAGCGGGCCTCGCGAGCGCTGGCATCGACGTGCTCCTCGTCGGCGTCGCGCCGACGCCCGCCATTGCTTACCTCACCGCCAGCACCGGTGCGGATCTCGGCGTCATGCTCTCAGCGTCACACAACGCCATGCCTGATAACGGCATCAAGTTCTTCGCTCGCGGCGGCCACAAGCTCGCCGACGATATCGAAGACGCCATCGAAAACCGCCTTGAAGAACCGTGGGATCGTCCGACTGGCGCTGCCGTCGGTCGCGTCAAGAATGCGACGCATCTCATCGAGGATTACATCGCGCACGTTCTCCAGACCACGAGTCAGTCACTCGCAGGACTGCGCGTCGTCGTCGATGCCGCTAACGGGGCTGCCTCGTACGCCGCCCCCGAGGTTTATCGTCGCGCGGGCGCTGATGTCATCGAGATTCACTGTGCACCTGATGGCATCAACATCAACGACAACTGCGGTTCTACCCACATGGGCGACCTCCAACGCGCCGTCGTCGAATACGGCGCACACGTCGGAGTCGCGCATGACGGCGATGCAGACCGCTTCCTTGCAGTGGATGCAAACGGTGAGATTGTCGATGGCGACCAAATCATTGCAATCATCGCACTGGCAATGCGCGACGCCGACACACTCGTCAACAACACCGTTGTCGGCACCGTCATGGCCAATCTTGGTTTCAAACTCGCGATGCAACGCGAAGGCATCAACCTCATCGAAACTGCCGTCGGCGACCGCTACGTTCTCGAAGCTATGCGCGACGGTGGTTTCAACCTCGGCGGCGAGCAGAGTGGCCACGTCATCCTCAGTGAATTCGCAACAACCGGCGATGGCACGTTGACCGCACTTCAACTTCTCGCACGCGTCGCCGCATCAGGCAAGTCCCTTGCAGAACTCTCGTCCGTCATGACCCGACTTCCGCAAGTGTTGATCAACGTCAAAGGCGTCGACAAGACGCGTATCTCCAGCTCCGCTGCACTGTCCGACATTGTTGCGACCATCGAAGCGGAACTCGCGGGCGAAGGTCGTGTTCTCTTGCGCCCAAGCGGCACCGAGCCACTCGTGCGCGTCATGGTTGAGGCACCGACAGCAGAGATCGCGCAATCTTCGGCTGAACGCATCGCTGCCGTCGTCACCGCCGAACTCGCGCTATAGCCGACACCTTCTGTCGCTAGCCTTTTGTTTTCGCAGGTTTAACTACAGAAGGTCGCTGATTTAGCCGCGCGGTTTCCAGATTCGACGCTGCACAAGCAATGTCACCCAGCCCGCGATTGCCATGCCAACAATGTTGACGCCCAACTGCAGTGCACTGCCACGCACTTGATCCCATTGTGCAAACGCGAGGCCGAGTGCGATGTTGCCTGCGGCAGGCACAGTGGTCACAGATATGAAGACGCCGACAAGAGCGTTGCTCGAGGACGACGTCAGCGAAAGCACACCTGCAATACCCGCGAGCACCGCGACAATGATTGACCAGCGATCGGGATGGTAGATAAAGGCTGTTCCTGGCCGTGGTGACGTCACCGCAATATCTGGCACCCATCCGAGCAGCGATCCTGCGAGTGCGCACACCGTTGCGACGGAGATGGCGACAACGAAACCAACGAAGAGAAGTTTCAACGCCCGCCGCATGAGATTACGACGTCGCGTCACGGCCGCAAGACCGAGTGCCGCGACTGGACCAAAGTCCGGACCGAGCACCATCGCACCGACCACGAGAATCGGGGAGTCGAGCACAATGGCGATGGACGCAAGAATCGTAGCGAGCGACAAGAACACCACGTAACTCCACGACATCGCTGTGTCGTCATACGCATGCGCAATCACCTGCGCCCACACGACTGCATCGGCTTCTTCGCCAGGCGCTGCTTCTTCAGCTGCGAGGCCGCGTTCTGACACCCATGTCTCAATAGGGGTCAGATGGAAACCACCCTCGCGCTGGACGCCGAGTTCCACGAGTGCATCCACAATCTCATTGGTGGCTTCGCGCGCGATGTCGGCGAGAATCAAATCACCTGCTGGTGTCGCCGATCCACCCGCGACCACAGCGATGTTTGCGACACCAACATGGTTCGCAAGCACCTCTTGAACTGGGGCAGAAAGGGCGGCTGGGCAGTACACCCGAAGGTTCATCATGGGCTCATGATGCCCGACTAGGCTTGTGCATATGTGCGGAATCGTTGGTTATGTCGGCCATCAGCAGGCTCTAGGTGTGATTGTTGAAGGTTTGCGCCGCTTGGAGTACCGCGGTTATGACTCAGCTGGCATCGCAGTCGTAGTCGATGGCACCATCGAAACGCGCAAAAAGGCTGGCAAGCTCATCAATCTTGAGGACGTCCTCGCGGCCGACCCCCTCGCGCGGTCCATGACAGGCATCGGCCACACGCGTTGGGCGACGCACGGCGGTCCGACCGACGCCAACGCGCACCCACACCTCTCAGAAGACGGCAAAGTCGCGGTCATCCATAACGGCATCAT
>JAFMIT010000073.1 GCA_017853815.1 Actinomycetota bacterium | reverse complement strand
AAGGAGCTCTCGGGCGTCCTGATGATGACCGGTCTGTTCGGTGGTCTGATGGGCATGCCGCTCTACTCGGCAATGACCTACGCGCTGATGGCTGCGTTCGGGCCAGATGATGACGACGACAAGGACGTGTTGGCTCTGATGGGTGGTGACCCGCGTGTCGCCTATGACCCGGACATTGCGTTCCGGTCGTGGATGAATGAGAAGTTCGGCGACATCAAGATCGGTGATATGTCGCTAGCCGACATCCTTGTAAGCGGCCCGGTCAGCGCAGCGACCAATACGGAGCTTTCAAGCGCTACCAGCCTTGACCTCAAGAACCTGTGGTTCCGTGATGCAGTGGTCGGGGACAACCTCGAAGATACCCTGCTTGCTACTGCCGTAGCCAACATTGCGGGCTTCAGCATGGTCTCGCAGATGCTGCGTGGTTACGAAAGCTTCAAGGAGGGTAAGATCGAGGACGGCCTCAAGAAGACCCTTCCGGCCTTCTTCCGCACTTGGGTGAACGCTGCCGTCAACGAGGAGCAGGGTGTCAAGAACCGGCGCGGTGACGTGCTGATCGACAAGAAGGACATCGGTGCAGCGGACAACATCCGCGATGTGCTGGGCTTCCGGGCACCAAAGCTGTCGCGCATCCAGCAGTACTACATTACCCGTGCTAAGAATGAGTCGGCGATTAACGCAGAGCGCAAGGCCATTCTTGATCGGTACGAGACTGCGGTCAACAACGGCGAGATCAAGACCGCTGCTGACTACGAGAAGTTCAAGAAGGAAGAGATCGTACCGTTCAACCGCACCTACCCGGCACGTGAGTTCTTCATCACGGATAAGGTTGTGCGGGACTCGATCAAGCGTCGCGGCCAGATTCGTGCCCGCACCGTCGAGGGTGTGCAGTTCGACAAGAAGACTACTTCGGGCGAGTACGCTGCTCAGCGCCGGTTCGTACAATAAAAAACCCCCGCCGGAGGAGGGCCCGGCGGGGGAAGGTCAACCATGGAAGGAGCAAACTTCCGTCTCACCCCGTATCATATCCGCCAGATTCGTAAACCCCTAATACCAGATTTGGGGTCTATTACGCTCTTGTGAACTACATTTAGACGTAGTCTGCGGAGGGTCGGACGTAGCTCTCGCCATGCCTCTTGGGGGTCGAGGCATGGGAAGAATAGGGACTTGCCTTTGGTGAAGGCCCGCCAGTTAACCGCGTAATCAACCCCCGCTATTTTCAACTGCAGCTTCCTGTGCTTCAGCCTGCTCAGGTACGAACCCGTCCATCGCCACAAAGTCGGGGTGGGTCGCGTCGAACTCAAGTGCCTGCACCGGGGGCGGGTTGAACTTCATCCCCTTACCCATGCGCTTCGGGTCCGATCCTACGAACATACCCGACTTCTTGAGCTTGTTGAGCGTCTCACGGTAACCGATGTTACGCGATGCGCAGTACTGCCGGAACGATGCAGCAGTCACGAACACCTTCTTGGTGTCAGGCTCGTAGCGGATCATAAGCTCCCGGCGCGGCTCCAGTACCGGCAGCTGCTCCAGCTTGGTGCGGCGGTCAGCCCCGTCATTGACGATCAGGATGTTGTCCACGCGACCCACAAGGAAGTCACCGAGGATTTGCTTGTCACCCTGCGGAGGCGGCGCAACATTCATGCGCAGCTCGTTAATCATCTTGCATGCCCACTTGAAGATCGGTGCGATGTCCCAGTCTACCAGTTTGAGCTGGATGGCGATGTAGATGCCGGTCAGGTTAGCTGCCGCAGTTGCCGACCAGAAGCGTTCGCGCTGCGTGAGCTTGAGGATCGCGTCGAGCTTACCCTGCATGGTGTTGTAGAGGTTACGGACCTCCTTGTACTCAGCCAGCAGGTAGCGCGCATAAATCTCCCCGGCATGCCCGTAGTTTTCGAGCAGCTGGTGGTCGAACATCTGCTTGCCAGTCTCCGTGTCGATGGCGCTTGAATAGTCGAGGCTATACTCGATGATGCGCATCATCTCGCCCTGCGGGCTGTCCTTGAGCATCTCCAGCTTTTCGTAGAACGAGTGGTTTGAGGAGCAGAGCGCGATGGTCTGCCATGAGGTGAGGTTGACCCGCATCTCGTTCGAGGATGCCTTCATGCGGTCCTTACCCGTCCCCTGCGTAATGAGGTAGGCAAGCTCGCTAAGCTGCTTGGGTTCAGTGTTCGACATCTCGTCAAAGGTAACCGGCAGGTTGCACAGCACCCCGAGCTTAAAGACCTTCGAGTTAAACGTGTCGTCCTTCTTGGCGCAGAGCTTCTCCGGGTTGCCCCAGACCGAGTTGCACATATGCAGGATGGTCGTCTTGCCGGTGCCGGAGTGCGTGTTGACGAGGTTGATGATCGCCCCGCGCTGGCCGGAGAACTTGAGCAGTGGTGCACCGAAAGCGGTAGCCGCAGCGAAGGCCGATGCCTCCAGCCCCTCGCGCCCGTAGAGGTTAAAAACCTCCTTCCACTTCTCCAGTGTCCCTGCTGTGCTGGCGTACTCTGCTAGCACCTTAGTGGCTGATGACGGAGGGCTATGGTAGGTGCCCTCGACGCTGACCTCCCGGTCGCCGATGATGAACTTGCTGTCGTTATCTGCCCATCCGAACTGGTTACGCATTTGCTCTGCCTTTTTGTTATGAAACTGCTCTTGGAACGACCGAACCACGTAGTCGATAAGTAGGTCGAACTGCTTCTTGAGCAACACCATGTGCTTGGCTGCTAGAGCTTTCCGGAGCTCGTCAGTCGCCATCACGGTTGCCGTAGAGAGGGAGAACTCCTTCACGCCGTCCTGCGGGGTATGCAGGCGGAACAGCACCACCCCGCCATCTGCCGGGTCCTCCATGCGCTTCACGATGTAGAAGTCGTACGGGTAGACCAGAATCGGCTCTGCTTCCTTGTCGTCCTTCTCGTCACCCGTCAGCATCGGCTTGCGCCAGATGCCCCCGGCCTTCCCACGCACGTAGGGGAACGGATACTCGGGGATGCGGTAGGTGCTCTCCACGCCAGCCTCATTCGGCTGCTGGATGATGTTGTCTTCCTCAGTCGCCTCGGCCAGCTCTTTGCCTAGCACGATAGGTGACTTGATCTTCCCGAAGTGCGGGCACAGCGCACACAGGCCGGGGTTGTGCTTCTCGAACTCTGCGCAGGTGTGCGGGCCAACGATGTGCTTGAGCTTCTGCTCGGTCTTATCCGGGTCGTAGTCCGGATGCCCAGCCGACATCTTGTGTACGGCCTTATCACGGTCAGAGCAGAACTTGGCGATGGACAGCACACTGAACCAGCGCGGCTCGGAGAGCTCAGCCTGCTCTTCATAACACGCGTTAAGCTGTGCGCAGCCGTCCTCGCCGCGCTTCATGATCTTGGAGAACTTGGTGTCGATGTTGGCTTGGATCATCTGGGCCAACGGGCTGGGAGGAAGGCGCGGACCAGTCGGTGCCAGCGCGGGACGCTCCTTAACCCCTAGGATGCTACGCAGCTCTTCGAGGTTGACCGGGTCACCAGTGCCAAGCACCTGCACTTCGATGGGCTCCTCGCCCTTGTAGTTAAATGTGCCGGGGATGCGCAGGATGCGCGAGACTTCGAACACTGCAGGGTCAACCCGCAGGTCCTGTGCTACGCAGACTTCCTTGAGGCGGGCGGCGACCGGCTCCCACTCTTCGCGGGTAACTGCTTCGGTCAGCGGCCAGTATACGTGCAGCCCGCGTCCTGAGTTAACCACGATGGGGCGGGGGAGACCTACGGTCTTACAGAACCCCTTGAGTGCCTGCAGTGCTTCGTTCTGCGAGGGGTAGTCCTTGGTCGGCCCGCAGTCGATGTCGAGCCAGAGAGCCTTGAGGGCTTGGACGTTATCCTTCTTGCGCCCGTCATCGCTCTTAAACTTGGCGACCCCGAAAAATACATTCATCTTGCGGCGGAGGAAACGCTCCACCCACGTATCTAGCTCCTCCCGGCTTTCTACCAGCTCCTGTTGTTTGCTTTGCTCGTTGATCCCGACGACAGCATACCAGCCCTCCGCTGGCTGCACTGCCGACAACAGATCGAAACCCTCCATGGCGCAATAACCCTCCATGAGGGCAGTGACCAGCTACCCCCTAAACATCTCACTCCGGTAACGCGTGTTAAGCAGCGCTACCCTCTAAACTAGCAATATAGGATTCGATCAGAGAGACGGCGCTGGCCTGTGGGGCCGAAGTCCCACAGAACCAGTTGTACACCGTAGCCCTCGTCACACCCATACGCTGCGCGACAACCGTGACCGGGACATTGTGCTTGATGCACAGCCGCCCAAGACGAACGCCCAGCTTGCGCTGATTAGCCTTCGCGTTCAAGTCACGAATACGCAGGGTGTAACCAAAGCTCATTAGTCGTCCTCGTCGTCGGCCCACGAGTCAACGAGCGAACCAAGGTCGGCTGAGAGCTTGACCGGCTCTTCCTTCTTGGCTGCGCGCTTAGCAGGCTCTGCGGCAGGTGCGTCGTCTTCGTCTTCATCGTCCCACTTGTTAGTGGGCTTCGCGGCTGCAGCAGGCTTGATTGCCGGAGCTTCTTCCTCAGGCTCTGCAGCTTTCGGGAGGGCCTTCTGCTCAGTCTCACCTGCCGTGATCTGGATCAGACGGCGGGTCATCGGGTTAGCCTGTGCAGCCTCAACGAGCGCCAGCTCTTCCTCGGTGATGAAGCGGTCAGCAGTGAACTGCAGCTCCATGGTCTCGGCGTCGAGGTTATATGCGATGGTAGTCACCACCCGGTCAGGGGCCGCGCCGTTGCTCACGAGGAAGCGGCAGTAGCTCTCAAACGGATGCGTGTTGCCGTTGCCCTTACCGAACAGGCTCTTTGCAGGCACGTTGAACTGGTAGAGCTCGCCAGAGGTATCGCCTTCCAGCATCAGGGCGATCTTGCGCTTAAAGCGGCAAGCCTTACCCTTACCGTTCTGGCCCGACCCGTCGATGTTCTGAGGGCACGATGCGCAGTTAGCAGCCTGACGGTCAGACGACTTGGCTTCCGGCTTATCACCCAGCAGCGAGTAGCAATCGGGCAGAGTGCCCTTGGCATCAGGATCGTACGCACCTGCGTAGAACTCGCGGCTCGGCTTCTCCAGCATGTCAACGATGATGGCGTTGAACTCACCCCGGATGGCCTTGCCGACCTGCTCACCGTTCACGATGCGCTTGAAGGTGCCGTTGGTGTTGGTGGCGATGCGGTTGTAACCGCCCGCGTTGTTCTGTGCGATCTGCTGGCCCAGCTTCGAGGGCGGCAGGGCGGAAGCGGCGACAGCGCCGGGGTTCTTAAAGATTGCAAGGTTGCTCATGTTCTCTCTCACTTGTTAGTCGGCTTGCGTACGGTAACAGCGTACTTGGTGTCTGCGTTGAGGCCAATCGGCAGAGTCTCGGGGTTATCCTCCAAGAACTGCTTCATGTTGCCGTTGTGGATGCGCTGCTCCAAAAGGAACGGAGCATCCTGCTCCTTGATGAAGCGATACATGGACTCCCAGTCGTTCGTCCAGTAGCGGGTCACTGCGCGGCGCGTAACAGTCCCCTCCGGTGTACGGAGGCTATCCATGTTCTGCGAGTTGCAGATTTCAAGCAGCTTGGCACTGATCGCGTCGAGCTGCTCCTTTAGTTCCGCAATTGCGGCCTTATGTGCCTCCTCCTTCTCGTTGATGGCATCCCGGATTTTCCGGTAGACCTTCACGAGCTTGTCGGCAGGCAGCGTTTCACCTTCCATTGCTTGCTCCTTCTGGTTGGTGGGTGAACGGTAAAGTAGGTTTTATACAGTGTCAATAGTTACTCGGCCAGCACGTCACGATATAGGTCGATAAGTTTCTCATGGTGGTCGATGTTCCCCTGTAGCATAGTATACAGCCGCTCCTCCGCCGGGCTGCCCTTGATATGCACAATTGTCATGGCGTTCTTCTGGCCGGGCCGGTTGATGCGGGCGTTAGCCTGCAGGTAGGTTTCTACGGACGTAACAGGCGCATACCAGATGATCGTGTCCGCTGCCGTGAGCGTCAGACCGTGCGATGCAGCCTGCGGCTGGATGATAAGCACGTGCGGGTCTTTGTTGGCTTGGAACCGATCCACCAGCTCACTGCGCTTGTTGACCGACACTTGCCCGTTGATGACACCACAGCTGATCCCAGCCTTCTCCAGCCGGTCCCTGAGTAGCTCGATGGTGTGCGTGAAGGGTACGAAGACCAGCACCTTGTGGCTGGCTTCCTCGATAACCTCCAACACCGCGTTGAGGCGGTTGCTCACGTCGAACTCCAGCACCTCGCCAGTATCCGTGTAGACCGCGCCTCCGCTGATCTGGAGCAGTTTGTTCAGCTTAGTCGCCGCATTGACCGCGCTAACCTCTTCGCCTGCTGCTTCCATAATCATCTCGTCACGGAGCAGCTTGTAGTACTTCAACTGCTGCGGTGTGAGCGGAGCTTCGCGTTCAACGTGCGTGACTTCCGGTAGGTCGAGGCAGTCTTTCTTCTCGAACCGGATCGCAGGCTGCAGAATCTTATGCACGTAGGCAGGTGCCGTAGGCTTGGGCGTCCACTTGAAAGTGGTAACCTTGGTTAGCACCGCTGCACGGAACTCGGTGTAGTACTTGGGGCAGTTCTCCGGGTTGACCAACCTAGCGAGGCCGTAGGCATCGACAGGCGACTGCGCGGCAGGTGTGCCGGTCAGCATCCAGAGGCGCGGGTCCGTAGCCTTGACCAGCTTGTTAAGCACCTTCCAGCGGTTGGTCTGCGCGTTCTTATAGGCGTTGGCTTCGTCCACCACGATCAGGTCAAAGCCCCCGTTCATGATGTCCTCGGCCACGACCGACAGGCCGTCAAAGTTAATCACGACGAACTCAACGCCAGAGGCAATCACCTTCTTGCGCTGCGCAGCAGAGCCGTGCGCCACGCCACATGAGCGGTGCATGGCAAAGGTGAACATGTCCTTCTGCCATGCCGACTTCATGATCGAGAGCGGGCAGAGGATCAGTACGCGCTTAACCAGCCCCTTCTTCATTAGGTAGTCAGCGGACCAGATGACGCTGGCCGTCTTACCCGTGCCCTGCTCGTTGAAGCAGAACGCCTTGCGCCGGATCGACAGGAACGATGCGGTTTCCTTCTGGTGGTCAAATGGCGTGAACTTGCCGGTCCACTTGTAGTCCCGCAGGATGGGCGACGGTACGTCGCTACGCAGCTTAGCCAGTTCTTCGGCTTCGTCGTGGCCCCAGTGCACCAACACGCCCTCACGGGTCAGTGCGCTCTTTTTAATAGAACCTGTCACCACGGACGGGTTCGGCGTCTCCAGTAGGAGCGCCTTGTTTTCGATGATCCTCACGTTTGCTCCTTGAGGCTGATTACTTACGCTTGCGTTCGCGCTTACTGGTCTCCGAAACGAGGTTGCCCTTGCTGTCCCTCTTGAACGAGCGGTTGGCCGACTTGCTCTCGACCCGCAGCCCAGTGCTGTTGTTGCCGCCCTTGTCGAATGCCTTCACGTGGGCAACGTCCTTGCCATCGCCCTTCTTGACCTTACCCGCCTTCATCATCTTGGCACGGGCTGCGTTGCGCGCAGCGCGGTTCTTGATCTGCTCGGGCTTGCCTTGGTACTTGTCGTACTCGGCGCGGTAGTTGCGGGCCATCACTTCCTCCTCGGTCGCCAGTTCTCGCAGGTCTTCACTGGACACCACGGGCACAGCGGGCTGGACTTGGCGTTCCATACACCATTTTCCATGGCCGCGTCGAGGTTCTCCAACTGCTCGTCGAAGACTGAGAGGTACTTGCTCTTCTCCGTAATCACGTGCGTCTTGGGGATGAGCTCCCCGCTAACGACGTAGATAAGTGACGACTTGACCTGAAGCACCTCAGGGAAGTGCGTGAACACTGCACCAGCTAGCAGGTCCAACTGCTTGGTATCGGCGTACTTAGCGTTCTTCCCCGTCTTGTAGTCGATGCACCATGCCTTGGTCTTGTTGACGACCAGCAAGTCAGCGATGCCGCGCCACCACACATCCTTGTCGAAGAAGTCGCAGGGTTCGTAACTCCCGTTAGCCTTGCGCACACCCAGCTTGAGCTCGGCATGCTTCTCGCCCGGGATGGCAGCAAGGCGCTCCACCACCGGGCGAATGTAAGCAAACTTCTCGGGGATCGGCGTACCGTCCTTGATGAACAGTTCCGCCGCCTCATGCACAGCGGTGCCGTAGTCAGCAGCTTCCCCCGGCTCGTCCTTTACGTCCTTAGCCACCTTGAGGTGGAAGTACTTCTTAGGGCACTGCTCAAAGGTCTTGAT
>JAFMIT010000072.1 GCA_017853815.1 Actinomycetota bacterium | reverse complement strand
AATTCATCGAGGCGAGTGCGAAGAACGTCAATGTCGATATGGCCGTCAGAGTCTTCTGGAATGACCACGACATCGGCAATGCTCTCTCGCCACGGCAGCTCGTTGCTGTGATGTTCGAACGGTCCGATGAAAACCACAGGACGTTCGTGAGACGGAATCTGATTGCTCAGTTCATATCGAGAGTCGAGATCTGCTGGCAGACGTAGGTTCATCATGCCGATGAACTTGTCGATGGCGCCCGTGCTACCTGAGCCAGCGAAGATGATGGCGGTGGAGTCATCTGCGTTGATGGAACGTTTGATTTCGGCACGTGCGTCTTCGCGCAGTCGCGTTGTTTGAAGTCCCGTGCCACTCGATTCTGTGTGCGTGTTGGCGTATCGGGGGAGGACTTCGCGGGTGATGAATTCCTCAATGAACGACAGTGCTCGACCGGAAGCGGTGTAG
Organism: Actinomycetota bacterium; assembly: GCA_017853815.1. GTDB lineage: Bacteria > Actinomycetota > Actinomycetes > S36-B12 > UBA5976 > JAFMIT01. Next base: position 7,873 of record JAFMIT010000072.1, on the reverse strand, counting down.
TCCGCGTAGGTCACTCGGCGATTACCAAATGGAGTCTCGATGACGGTGTCGTCGCCGATCACAGCTTCGCGGATGGTGTCGAGCAGCGGTTGGGCGGGCAAATTCGCTGACCGTGCTGGGATCTCCAAGTGCCGCTCCATGCCCCTAGCCTAGAAGTCGCGTCTCGTAGGCTTAGGACGTGTTGAGAATTTCGCAAGAGCTCGTGGACGCCATCGTGAGGCATGCTCGCCAGGACCATCCAGACGAGGCCTGCGGTGTGATTGCCGGCCCATCGGGCAGCGACAGCCCGCAGCGGTTCATTCCGATGCTCAATGCGGCTCGATCTCCGAATTTCTATGAATTTGATTCGATGGATCTCCTGAAGCTGTACCGCGACATGGATGACCGTGACGAAGAGCCGGTAGTCATCTATCACTCGCATACCCACACCGAGGCTTACCCGTCGCGCACGGATATCGCCTATGCCAGCGAGCCCAACGCGCACTATGTGCTCGTATCGACCCGAGAAACCGGCGCAGAGGACGGTCCTTTCGAGTTCCGCTCCTTCACGATCGTGGACGGCGTTGTGACCGAAGAGGATGTCGAAATCCTCGCGTAAGCGGCTTTCGCAAGTCATTTGCAGCTGACCTTCTCGAATCGCGAGAAGGTTGAGGCGTCAATTACATTGGCCTTATGGCAATTCAAGTGAGTCTCCCCACCATTCTGCGTCCACTCGCGAAAGACCTTCGCCGCGTTGACACCGAAGGCGAAACTCTCGCACAGGCGATTGATTTTCTTGAAGCATCATTCCCAGGTCTCAAAGATCGGCTGGTCGAAGACGGTGCCCTTCGTCGTTACGTCAACATCTACATCAATGACGAAGACGTCCGCTTCCTCGGTGGCCTCGATTCCGAACTTTCCGATGGCGACCGCATTGACGTGTTGCCTGCCGTCGCTGGTGGCCAGTGACCCGCTACGACGATCTTCTGTCGTCGGTCGGTAGAACTCCGCTCGTCGGCCTTCCACGGCTTTCGCCAGCACCGAACGTGCGCCTCTGGGCAAAGCTTGAGGATCGCAATCCCACAGGCTCGGTCAAAGATCGTGCTGCCTTGGCGATGATTGAGGCAGCCGAAAAGGAAGGCCGCCTCAAGCCCGGGGACACGATTCTTGAGCCAACCTCTGGCAACACCGGCATTTCGCTGGCGATGGTCGCAAAACTCAAGGGCTACCGCCTCATCTGCGTGATGCCAGAGAACGTCAGTGCAGAACGTACGCAGCTCTTGCGCATGTGGGGCGCGGAGATCATCACTTCGCAGGCGGCCGGCGGATCTAACGAGGCGGTTCGTCGCGCCAAAGAGATCTCAGCGCAGAACCCTGACTGGGTCATGTTGTATCAATACGGCAACCCTGCCAACGCGCTTGCGCACTACAACGGCACAGGGCCCGAGTTACTGGCAGACCTCCCCGAGATCACTCACTTCGTGGCGGGGCTCGGGACCACCGGCACCTTGATGGGTGCGGGTCGCTACCTGCGCGAGCACAAGCCAGATGTCGAAATCGTCGCGGCGGAACCTCGTTACGGCGAGCTCGTTTATGGTCTGCGCAATCTCGATGAAGGCTTTATCCCAGAGCTCTACGACGAGACAGTTCTGACGTCGCGCTTCTCCGTTGGTCCGCGTGATGCTGTCGCCAAAATGCGCATGCTGCTCGAACAAGAAGGCATTTTCGCAGGCGTCTCTACGGGTGCAATCTTGCACGCTGCCATGGGTATCGCCGCTAAGTGCGTTAAAGCTGGAACGGCTGCTGATATCGCATTCATCGTGTGTGATGGTGGCTGGAAGTACTTGTCGACCGGCGCTTACGAAGGCACTCTCGACGAAGCGGAAGATCAGCTCGACGGTCAGTTGTGGGCTTAATCGGCGCGTCGCCGTTTAGAGTCTCCCTATGAACCAAACGCCTTCGAACAATGCGCCAATTGGCATTTTCGATAGCGGCGTTGGCGGTCTGACCGTCGCACGTTCCATCATCGATCAGCTGCCTCACGAGGAGCTCATCTATATCGCCGATACTGCGCGTGGCCCCTACGGCCCGCGTGCCATCGCCGAAGTCCGCGCTTTCGCGCTCGACATCATGGACGAGTTAGTGCGTCGCGGCGTCAAGATGATTGTGATTGCGTGCAACACCGCAAGTGCTGCCGTGCTGCGCGATGCTCGCGAACGTTATGACGTGCCTGTTATCGAAGTCATCCAGCCAGCCGTCCGTCGCGCAGTTGCTGCGACGCGCAGTGGCAAAGTCGGTGTCATCGGCACACAGGCAACCATCACTTCTGGTGCTTACGAAGACGCCTTCGCAGCAGCGCCGCAGGTCGACATGATCTCGCAGGCCTGCCCCCGGTTTGTTAGCTTCGTCGAGGCGGGCATCACGACCGGCCCTGAACTACAACAGGCTGCAGATGAATACCTCGCGCCGATTCGCGCAGCCGGCGTCGACACCCTCGTCCTCGGCTGTACTCACTATCCGCTGCTCACGGGCATCATCCAGTACACAGTGGGAGATGATGTGACTCTGGTGAGCAGTGCTGAAGAGACCGCAAAAGATGTTTATCGCACACTCACCGCGCGACATGAATTGCGCGATCTCGCAGCACCAGCGCCACACCATGAGTTCCTCGCGACTGGTGAAGCGTCTGGCTTCGCAGCGCTTGGACGTCGCATTCTCGGTGGCGCAGTGGAGCCCACTCAAGTTTCGTTTGGCAGCACGAACTAGCCAGACTGATTGGCTTAAGGTTCGGCTCATGACACGTTCAGATGGCCGCCAGCCCAATCAACTTCGCGAAGTAACTTTTCACCGCAACTGGTCACAGCATGCTGAAGGCTCGTGCCTCGTATCTTTTGGAAACACCAAAGTTCTCTGCACCGCCTCGTTCACCCAGGGTGTGCCACGGTGGCGCAAAGACTCAGGTCTCGGCTGGATTACCTCTGAATACAGCATGCTGCCGCGCGCGACGAACACTCGCAATGACCGCGAATCCGTCAAGGGCAAAATCGGTGGCCGCACTCACGAGATTTCGCGCTTGATTGGTCGTTCGCTTCGCGCAGCCGTGGATTACCAGGCGCTTGGCGAAAACAGCATCGTTATCGACTGCGACGTATTGCAAGCTGACGGTGGAACGCGCACCGCTGCTATCACCGGCGCATGGGTCGCGCTGTACGACGCCATTCATTGGGCGGCCGACAATGGGCACGTGAAGAATCCTGCGTCTGCACTTCTCGACACCGTGCAGGCAGTGTCGGTCGGCATCATCGACGGCCAGCCACGACTCGACCTTCATTACGAAGAAGACGTTCGCGCGGACACCGACATGAATGTCGTGATGGTCGGCAGCGGCACGTTTGTTGAAGTCCAAGGAACAGCTGAAGGCGTGCCGTTTGATCGCGTGCTGCTCAATGAACTTCTCGACCTTGCCACCATCGGCTGTGCAGAGCTCTCGATTCTGCAAAGGGCGGCAGTCGGAGCATGATCGACATCGTTCTTGCAACGCGCAACGCGCACAAAGTCATGGAAGTGCAACGCATCCTTGATGCCATCTGTGACGACCTGAACGTGCTCGATCTGTCCGCGTGGCCTGATGCACCCGAAGTTGTAGAAGATGCGCCAACCTTCGCGGGCAACGCACTTCTCAAAGCCCGAGCAATAGCAGCGCATACAGGTTTGCCTTGCATGGCTGACGATTCAGGAATTTGTGTTGATGCTCTCAACGGCATGCCAGGCATCTTCAGTGCCCGATGGAGTGGAGCGCACGGGCGCGACTCGCAGAATCTTCAGCTACTTCTGGACCAGCTCACCGATGTTCCAGACTCTCGACGCGGCGCTCAGTTTGTCTGCGCTGTTGCGCTAGCAACTCCGGCCGGCGATGAGCGCGTCGTCGAAGGCGTCGTAGATGGCGAAGTGGTGCGTGAACCGCGCGGCGTCGATGGCTTTGGCTATGACCCGATCTTCAGACCATTCGGTTTTGACCGAACCACGGCTGAACTCACTGCTGAAGAAAAAGACGCGATTTCGCATCGGGGACAGGCTCTGCGCGCTTTCGTTCCGGTGGTGATGGACTTGTTGGCACCTGCCCAAAGTTGCGGCGGTAATTGCCAATGCCGCGCGGCAGCCGACTCGGCCGAGGTCTAGACGTCTAAGTGCGGGTGGAGGGGGTCGAACCCTCACGTCTTTCGACCGAGGCTTTTAAGGCCTCTGCGTCTGCCATTCCGCCACACCCGCCGATGAGGCTCGTCGAAGGTCGACGAATGATGTTGTGCGGGCGGAGAGACTCGAACTCTCACACCTTTCGGCACTGGAACCTAAATCCAGCGCGTCTGCCAATTCCGCCACGCCCGCATGCCCCGAAGAGCGAGCCGTAGTTTAGAGGTCTTTCGACTTTGGCTGTATCCAGCCCTGGGTCGTACGATTTCAGCATGAGCACACCAGATGAGACCACCAAATTGGCCGCTGACATTGATGCTACGCGTACCCGCTTGGTATCAAACCTTGAAGAAATCGTGGAACGAGCTCAGCCAGAGAAGGTCATCAACAATCAAGTGCAAAAAGTCAAAGACTTCTATCTTGATGAATTCGGTGGAGTGCGCATGGATCGCGCTGCTAAGACCGCAGGCATCTTTGCGGCGATTGTGATTATTCGAAAACTACTGAAGTAACCGTTTAGTTGCCGGAGCGAGTCAGTGCTACCTGCACCTGACCGCTGTGAATGCGGACGGTGTATTTGCGAAGTGCACGCGTAGCGGGAGCTGGCGAAATTGGTCCGCCAGTGCGTGGGTTGAAGTTTGAGTGACATATTGGGCAGTACAAATTCTTGCCCTTAACCACAAGTGGTCGAAAATCGCGCGAGCACTGTGGGTAGTAGGAGTAGACGCCCGTCGAGGTGCGGTAGATCGACATCGGATAGCCGTTTTTGTCGAGCACTGATTTTGTGGCTGAAACAATGCGCAGACCCACGATGCGTGGCTTACCGATTGAGAAGTACGAGGTGCTTGCTACTTTGAACCAGGTTGCTGCTTCTGCAGCTTTCGGAACAACGACGCTGGCAGCGACGGCGAGTACAGAACCGAGGAATCCGCGGCGAGAAATGTTGTTCATGCCCTAAAGGTACGCGAGCCGCGTGCCTGCTGCCCAATTGAGTCAGGCGCTTTGACACAATCCGAACATGGAATTCAGTCTGCAGCAGTTGGCGCTCATAGCAGTGGCAGGAGTTGTGGCTGGACTGATTAATGGAACGGTGGGCGGCGGAAGTTTGTTGACGTACGCGGTCCTCACTCTCATGGGGACACCACCTGTGCTTGCGGCGGCGACGAACACCACGGGTTTGTCGACAGGTAATGCTGCGGCTTTGGTGCCGCATCGCGACGGAGCGACAGTGAACCTTCGCGATTGGCGCATGCACGCAGTGTGGACGGCGGCGGGGTCGCTTGCGGGCGGGTTGCTGCTCATTGTGTTGCCAGACAAAGTTTTCGAGTTCATCGTGCCAGTGCTGTTGATTTTCGCGTCGGTGATGATGATTCGACCTCCTCGACCAAGCTCGTCCGAGCCGTTGACGCCTTCAAGGACGAAGCGCCTGCTTTTTGGAAGTGGTATCTACAACGGCTATTTCGGTCCCGGTCAGGGTGTCATCGCAATGTCGATTCTGTTTCGGGACGGGCGGCTGAGTGTGGCGCAGTCCGTGGTCATCAAAAACCTCGTTCTGACGTTGAGCAACGTTGTGGTTGCCACGCTTTTTATTGTCACTGGACATGTGTTGTGGTCGGCTGCCCTGACGCTACTGATGTCCGTGGCCGCAGGTGGTTGGGTGGGCGGCTCGATCGCTCATCTCATCCGACCCGCCGTGCTTCGCTATGGCGTCGCGACGATGGGTCTCTTGAGTGCTTTCTGGTTCTTGGTTCATAGATAGTTAATAATCTCTGTGATTTGGTCGAAGTCGGTAGCGAGCCGACCTATCTGGCAGCACACTTACCCCTCTAGCTCGAAGAGGATGGCATGCGCAGATTGGTAACGGCAGGTGTTCTGGCCGTAGTGGCTTTAAGCATGCTTCCACAAGCTGTGCTGGCAGCGCCGACCGTCTCGGCGCCAGATGCGTCCGTGTTGAAGTTCATCTCGAGTCGGCCCGTCGGCAGCCTTGTGCCACTGATTATTCGAGGCAGCGCGAGGAGCTGGTTTGGAGCGCACAGTGCCGCGACTGCTCGACAAATCGGAAACCTGCCTTATTGGACAGTCAACGCGTCAGGAGCTGTCGCCACGGCCGCGGTCGCTGCACTCGCAGATGGCGAGGTCATTCCCAACCGCACTCACGCTCGACCAAAGCCCGTCGCGGTAGAAAATTCCGGAGTCGCGTCGGACCCAGCGAAGATCACTGGTGCGGATCTCGTCCAAGCGGCAGGAAATCGTGGCGCTGGTGAAGCAGTGGCGGTGATCGACACCGGAATCCAGGGTGACCATGCGGCGTTTGCTGACGGTCTCGGCGGCACCAGAGTCCTGCCTCAACAAGCGTGTTTTGTTTTCGATCCGGTCACCGCCGAATTTCCGTGCCTCACGAATACAGCGAGCGACCTGTCACTTGGTTCAGCTGAAGTGGGCAGCGACCCATTCCTCGCCGCCAACGGGTACGAACATGGCACGCATGTGGCGAGCATCATCGCTGGCCGTAAACCCGCGTCGCCTGCTTGGGTCGTCGGCGGCATGGCACCTGATGCGAACATCGTCGCGGTTCGCGTGTTTGGTCACGTCGAAGGCGCTTACGACTCCGACATTCTGGCTGGTCTTTCTTGGGTAGATGCCAATGCCGCACTGCTCAAGATTTCTGCAGTCAATCTGAGCCTCGGTGGCGTCCCGACCGACGCTGCCACCTGCCTCGCCCAGAACGCTCCGTACGAAACTGCATTTGCGAGCCTCGTTTCGCATGGTGTCGCTCCTGTGGTTGCTACTGGAAATGACGGCAACCAATTCCAGATTGCACCACCCGCGTGTCTGCCGTCTGCAATATCTGTGGGTTCAACAAACGCGAATGATTCGGTCTCTATCTTCTCGAATGTTTCGTCAGACACCGACTTGATGGCGCCAGGCAATCTCGTGGGCAATGCAGTGCCCATGGACACATGGGTGCAAATGAGTGGAACCTCGATGGCAGCTCCGGTCGTCGCAGGTGCTTTTGCTCTCGCTCACAAAACTGATCCGACGCTCACTGTCACGCAGTGGCTCGACAAGTTCAAGGCAACCGGTACTGCCGTCAGCGCGACAGCAATTTCGAACTTGCCTCGCATCAACGTCTCGAACGCGTTGAGTGCCTACGCCGGTCTACAGCCTCCGAGTTCGGTGACAGGCACCTGGCCGAACTTCACCAACTTCACGGTTAACTGGATGAAGCCAGCCCTTGGACCACTGCCCACGGGTTATCGCATTACAGATGGTCAGACGACTGTCGATGTTGCAGCTGGCGTGCTCAGTTACAGCGGAACGTTTAGTGCCGTCAATCATGTGGTCACCATTGCGTCGCTCAATGGGGCCGAAGTGAGTGCAGCTGCGAGTTTCACCGTCGCGCCGCAAACCATCCAAGTGCCGGCAGTGACCAAAACCAATTCTGCACTTGTCGAAATCGCCGATTACTGCACTGGTCTTAGCCCAGTGTTGAAGCTGCGTTATAACTCACCCCAAATCGCGCCGCGCACCGTCTGGATGCTGACTGGCGATGGGCGGGCGCAGTCATACGCAGAGACGACCGTGGCGCCAGCGACATCACCGCTGGAGTTCCAGTACGCCAAGGAAGTCATCATTGCCCAGCCAGACACCTGGCTGACGAGCACAGGCCGTATCTACTATGCGAATCCCATTGGCTCTGTCG
>JAFMIT010000071.1 GCA_017853815.1 Actinomycetota bacterium | reverse complement strand
TCTGTGGTTGCTTTGAGTGCGAATGGCAATTCTGCAAACTCGACACCGTCGAATGCGGTGGTTCCTGCTGGTCTTCCGACGGCGCCGACTGGCGTCATCGGCCAGAAGGGTGACTCATCGGTGATGGTGTCGTGGGCAGCATCCTCACCTAACGGTGAACCTGTCACTCTGTACACGGTCACTGCCACTCCAGGTTCACGCACCTGCACCAGCACGGGCCTGATGTGCACGGTCACTGGTCTGACCAACGGCACTTCTTACACGTTCAAAGTTGTCGCCACGAACGCAGTCGGCAACTCTCCCGCTTCAGCTGCCTCCACTGCGGTGACTCCTGTTGCCGGACCTGGTGCCCCAACAAATGTTTCGGCGACTCCAGGTAATGCGTCTGCTGTTGTGACGTGGGTGGCTCCTGTAAGCAATGGCGGTTCTGCTATCACTGGTTACATTGTTGAATCGAATCCTGGTGCGAAGACTTGTCAGACCAGTGGCGCATTGACGTGCACGGTGTCAGGTTTGAGTAATGGCACGAGCTACACGTTCACCGTCACTGCATCGAATGCCCAAAGCAATTCGCTGCCTTCAGCACCGTCATCGGCTGTCACTCCAGCCGGGCCACCCTCAGCACCGATCGAAGTGAGTGCTTCAGCTGGTGACAAGGAAGCAGTCATCACCTGGACGGCACCTGCCGACAATGGTTCACCAATCACTAGCTACATCGTCACCGCAATGCCAGGCAATCTGACCTGCAACAGTGTGTCGACGGTGTGCACACTCAGCGGTCTCACCAATGGCACGAGTTACACGTTCACGGTGGTCGCGAGAAACAACATTGGTCTCTCTGCTGCATCTGCACCGTCTAACGCGGTGACACCGAAACCTTCGGTGCTGCCTTCGTATTCGATTGCAGATATTTCCACTCATAACCAGGCACAAAACTGCTGGACAGCAGTTTTTGGCAAGGTCTACGACTTGAACTTGGCTAAGTGGACAGCAGGTTTAAGCCCTGCAGGTGTTGCCGGTCTCTGCGGAAAAGTTGGCACCGCCTACTGGACTGCAAAGTTCACCGATGTCGATCCCGCTACTCTGCTCGAGAACGGTCTGATTGCGACGTTTGATTTCGCAACATTCGAAAACCGTATTCAGCTTGCCAAAGTCCAATACGGCACACACACCTGCTGGACCGCGTTTAGCACCTCCGTTTATGACTTCGGACATCTCTTGGGTCGACTCACGGGTGATCCGCTCAACGCAGTGAAGGCGATGTGCAACAAGCAGGCGTCAGCAGAGCAAATGTTGGCAGCGATTGATACGGGCGCGATCCCCACCTACGCGGATCGAACCACCTTCAAGATTGGCACTTTCGTCAAGCCATTCTCCATCCGATTCAGCGATGTCCAATCCCACGTTCTCCAAAATGACTGCTGGACGTTGATTAACAAGACTGTGTACGACGTCAGCGATTGGCTGAAGGGCCAAGGCAACAAGTCAGTACTTACTGCAGCCATGTGCGGCAAGAATGCGACAAGTTACTGGGGCAAGAAAGCCATCACTCCACTCAAGCAGTACGGACTCGGCTCACTCCTTGGCTCGGCGGCAACTAGCCCCACCACCCCGAAGAAATGGCCGAGCTACACACTTGCTGACGTCAAGAAGCATTCAGTCGCATCCAATTGCTGGACCATTGTCAACGGCAATGTTTTCCGCATTACGGCCTGGCTCAAGACACAGAGCTCCAAGGGAACGCTTGCTCAGGGTATGTGCGGCAAACGTGGCTCCAAGACCTTCAACTCGCGCGTAGGCGGTAACGCCGACAAGAAGTGGAAGGACTACAAAGTCGGCAAGGAAGATAAGACTTCGCCTGGAAACTCAACCGGCAGTGGCAGCTCGTCTGGTCCCAAAGAAATCGTCTGGACCATGGCAGACGTCAAACGCCATGCAAAGGCTTCTGACTGCTGGACAGTTGTCAACGGCGCGGTCTACTCGATGACGGCCTACATCGATGCTCACCCTGGCGGCTCAGGAACGATCATCGGCATGTGCGGTATCGACGCGACCAAGGCGTACATGGCCATCCACGCCAACAGCCCTAGTGCCGCCGCCGATCTCAAGAAGACGCGCATCGGCAAGCTCGGTTAGCCAACTAACTCAAAAGGAGGGTGAGCGTTTGCTCCCCTCCTTTTGTGTTTCCTGCACAGTACTCTCACGGCATGGCAGCTATGAAAGTTCAAGTCACTGTTGATTGCAGCGCTCCCCATGAAGTGGCTGCGTGGTGGGCGAAGGCACTCGAGTGGACCGTCGAACCGCAGGACGCAGAGTTCATCAAATCGATGGTGGCACAAGGCTTTGCAAGCGAGTCGGAAACTATTGTGTACGACGGCAATCTCGTATGGCGAGCCGGCTGCGCCATCACGTCTCCTGATTCTGAATCCCCAAGAATTCTGTTTCAAGAAGTGCCCGAACCAAAGACCGTCAAGAATCGAGTGCATCTCGACCTGCGACTTGGAGATGCCAACATCGAAGAAGTTCGCGCGAAGCTCGAGGCTATGGGCGCCGTGTATCAAAGCTCGGGCCAACAAGGGCCGCACAGCTGGACGACGTATCAAGACCCTTGGGGGAATGAGTTCTGTGTCTGACGTTTTTATTCGCAGTGCCGTCGCGAGCGACGTGCCGCACATTTTTCAGATGATTAAGGATCTTGCCGAGTACGAGCGCGAACCCGATGCGGTGAAAGCAACCCAGGCAGATCTTCACGAGGCACTGTTTGGCAATTCCAAGTCGCAGGTCGGGGCGCCAGCGGCGTATGCCTTGGTGGCCGAGAGTGAGACTGGCGAAATAGCTGGCTTCGCTTTGTGGTTCTTGAACTTCTCGACCTGGCTCGGCAAGCACGGGGTGTACCTCGAAGACCTGTATGTGAGGCCAGAGTTTCGCGGCTCGGGTGTGGGCAAAGCCTTGCTTTCGCGTCTCGCCCAAATCTGCACTGAGCGTGGCTACGGGCGGCTCGAATGGTGGGTGCTCGACTGGAATAGCCCCGCAATCGACTTTTACCTCTCAAAAGGCGCCGTCCCCATGGACGAATGGACTGTGTACCGGGTCACCGGTGAAGCTTTGCAACAACTCGCAGAGAAGTGATTCGATAGAAATCTTGGATGGCACCGCTCTCTGCCGCGGTTTCCTAGGCTGGGGGCATGACGACAACGTCCACTTTGCCAGCAGGAATTACTCGCGCCGATAGCCACTTGGCCGATGGGCGCGAAATTCACTATTACGACACGTCAGGCGTTGTGCGAAACGCCGTCGATCGGCGCCCAGCCGAGGAGCAGTCCCCCATTGGCGAGCTTCGACACAACGCTTTGCTCAACGACTGGGTTGCTGTGGCAGCACACCGTCAGACTCGCACGTTCATGCCACCAAAGGAACTCTGCCCGTTGTGCCCCACCGCAGCGGATGCCGACACCCTGCTGACCGAGATTCCCGAATCGGATTACGAAGTCGTCGTCTTCGATAATCGGTTTCCGTCTCTGACTCATCCATCGAGCGACTTTCAGTTGCCGCACATGCACGGTCTGCAATCGCAGCACATCGAGGCGGCAGGCAAGTGCGAAGTCGTGTGCTTTTCATCGAACCACACTGGCTCATTTAAAGAACTTAACGAGTCTCAGGTGCGGGTGGTTCTCGAAGCGTGGCGAGATCGCACCGCCGCGATGGCCACTCACGAACACATTCAGCATGTGTTCCCCTTCGAAAATCGTGGAGTCGAAATTGGTGTGACCCTGCCTCATCCGCATGGTCAGATTTATGGGTATTCCTACTTGCCGATTGTCACTCAACAAATGCTGAACGCGGCCCGCGCGTATTTCGCTGCCAACGGATCGGTGCTACTCGACGACATCGTGGCCCGCGAGATAGCAGCTGAGATCCGTATCGTGGCGCGCAACAGCGAGTGGATTGCCTACGTGCCATTTGCGGCTCGCTACCCGTACGAAATCCACATTGCACCGCTGCGCTCTGTGGCATTGATGACCGAACTTGATGAAGCAGCGAGCAAAGCTTTCGCTTCGGTATACCTCGAGGTACTGCGCCGATTGGACGCCGTTTTCGGTGTCGATATGCCATACATCGCCGCATGGCATCAGTCGCCACTGCGCGAAGGTCATGACGTCATGAGACTTCACCTCCAGGTGACGTCGATTCGCCGCTCCCCCGACAAAATCAAATACCTCGCAGGATCGGAATCTGCGATGGGCGCATTCATTTCTGATGTAACTCCCGAGCAAGCAGCTGCACAGCTTCGCGAGGTCGTGCTGCCATGAGTTTGGCCATGGACTTTGAAGCCATGTTTGGTCGGGCACCAGAAGTTGAAGGCAGCGCACCGGGCCGCGTCAATGTGATTGGTGAACACATCGATTACAGCGAGGGCTGGGTATTGCCATACGCCATTGGCTTTCGCACCACTGTAGCCATCGCCCGCCGCGACGACTCCACCATCACGGTCGTTTCACTTCAACGACCAAACAAGCGCATTAGTGTCGCTTCGTCGGCGCTCACGCCTCGAGCAAGCGATTCCTGGGCTGACTACGTGTTGGGTGTTATTGCAGAGTTGGGAGTCGCTGGCGGGTTCGACATTCTGGTCGATGGAAACGTTCCGACTGGTGCCGGCCTGTCCTCGTCGGCCGCGTTGGAATGTGCCACTGCTGTTGCTCTAAATGCTCTGCTCGGCCTTGGCAATTCTCAACAAGACTTAGCACTCGCAGCGCAGCGTGCCGAAAATGATTTTGTGGGGATGCCCTGCGGAATCATGGACCAGGCCGTGTCGATGATGGCACGCGAAGCGCACGCGCTTCTGCTCGATTGCAAGACACTAGACACTCAGCACATCCCTCTCGACCTAGCTTCTGCTGGTCTCGCCATGCTCGTCATCGACACCCAGGCAAAGCACGCGCTCGTGGATGGTGAGTATGCCCAGCGGCGGCAGTCCTGCGAAGAGGCTGCGAGCGTCCTCGGCCTTTCATCACTGCGGACTGCGACGCTCAGCCAATTGGCCGAAGCTCGATCGAAAATGACAGAAACCCAATTCAAGCGAGCTCGTCACGCGGTCACAGAAATGGGCCGTGTCCATGCTGCCGTGGATGCAATGCGGGCACATGAATGGGCTGAACTTGGACGATTGCTCACCCAGTCACACGAATCTTTGCGCGATGACTACACCGTCTCGTGCGCAGAGCTCGATCTCGCAGTCACCGCAGCGATGGCAGTGGGTGCTTTTGGTGCCCGCATGGTCGGCGGTGGATTCGGAGGCAGCGCGATTGCGCTGACGCCTGTCGGACTCATCCCAGCTATCGAATCGGCCGTGAAGGATGCGTACGCCGCAACAGGTTTCTCGAGCCCCCGATTTTTTGTAGCGACTCCCGAAGCGGGCGCTTACGCGACGCTCCTGAGCTAGTTGCCGCCTGCCATCAACCGGCCAATCAGCTGACGATCTGCGTCTTTCGCTGGCATTTCCGCGACCACATGGCCAGCATGCATGACGACAATGCGATCAGCGAGCGACAAAATCTCATCGAGTTCCGCAGACACGAGAAGCACGCCAGCACCAGCATCGCGAGCCGCGACAATCTGGTTATGAATGAACTCGATGGATCCAACGTCAACACCACGAGTGGGTTGCGCAGCGAGGAGCAGCTTCGGTTCCGCGCTCAACTCTCGAGCCACCACAACTTTCTGCTTGTTGCCACCCGATAGGGATGCAGCGGAAGAACCAATCGATGCCGTGCGAATATCGAACTTTTCAACGAGGACTTCGGCATTTTCGTCACGAGCCGCGAAGTTGCGGATGCCTCGCGCAGAAAACTCTGGTTCATCAAAACGATTGAGCACCAAGTTATCGGCGATGGAATAGCCGGCAACAAGACCGTGCTTCTCGCGATCCTCTGGAATGTGACCGACGCCGGCCGCATGCACATGGTGAGGTTGCGCCGTCGTGATGTCGTCAGTTTGGGACAGTGTGATCCGACCAGAGACAACAGGTCGCATGCCCGCAATTGCCTCAACAAACTCGCGCTGGCCGTTTCCTTCAACGCCAGCAACGCCGACAATCTCACCGGTACGGACAGAGACGTTCATGCCATTGACTGCTTTGAGTCGGCGGTCATCGAGCACCACAAGATCTTCGACCTTGAGCACTTCCTCGCCTACGTGTGGCTCCCCTTTGTCGACGCGCAACACAACTTCACGTCCGACCATCAACAAAGCCAAGCCCGCCTGATCGGTCTCGCGTGCAAGAACTTCACCTGCGAGTTCTCCATCGCGAAGCACATAAACTCGATCAGCAACAGCCAAAACCTCGCGAAGTTTGTGCGTAATGAACACAATCGAAGTGCCATTCGCGGCGAGAGATTTCATCACATCGAGAAGTTCGTCAGTTTCTTGTGGCGTGAGCACAGCCGTAGGCTCGTCGAGGATGAGCAGATCCACAGAGCGCGATAGTGCTTTCAGGATTTCTACGCGCTGTTGCGTACCAACCGGCAGGTCTTCAATCTCGGCATCAGGATCGACTTCGAGGCCGTACTGATCTGAAATCCGTCGCACCATTTCTCGAGCGCCATCGATGTCGAGCTTCAAACCTTTGCGCGGTTCATTGCCCAGGATGATGTTCTCCGCCACCGTCATCACAGGAACGAGTTGGAAGTGCTGGTGCACCATTCCAATGCCACGCGAAATCGCGTCGCTCGGATCTTTGATGGGAGTCGAATCACCCTTGACGATGATCTCGCCATCATCGGGGTTGATGAGACCAAAGATTTGTTTCACAAGCGTGCTCTTGCCAGCGCCATTCTCGCCGAGCAAAGCAACAATTTCGCCTGGATTCACATGAATGCTCAGGTCTTTGTTCGCTTGGACTTTGCCGAAGGCTTTCGAGACGCCGCGGACCTCAAGAAGTGGTTGAGTCATCAGGCACTGCCCTTCACGAACGGAGTTCCAGCTGCCGCTGGTGGGCGCACACGACCGGCAGCGACCGACAGCACGATGAGCGTCATGACGAAAGGCAGCATGTTGATGAACTGCTGTGGGATGTCAACGACTTTGTCGATCTGCAGCTGAGAAGCCGTCGCAGACGCAAAACCGAAGAACAGTGCAGCGGCCATGACACGGTTCGGGTACCAGGCGCCAAAGATCATGATGGCGAGGGCCAAGAAGCCGCGACCAGCCGTGAAGCCGCGCTCGAAGGTGCCAGCCGCCTCCATCGAGAGATAGGCACCAGCCATACCCGCGAGACCGCCTGCCAACGTCACGTTGATGAGTCGCATCTTGATGACGTCAATGCCGGACGTGTCCGCCGCGTTCGGATACTCGCCGATTGCCCGAGTGCGCAATCCCCAGCGAGTGCTGAAGAGCATGTATTGAATGACGAACACCAGCACGAGTGCTGCGAGCGCGAAAACACCGCGATTAAAGAACACAGGACCGATAAGCGGGATTTGGCTCAAGATGGGCACTTCAAACTTTGGCATCAATGCCGGCAGTGTGTAGCCCTGCTTGTAATAGAACGAGGTAACACCCGCAGCAACGATGTTGAGGACCACGCCAGCGATGATCTGATCGAGCTGCCACTTGACGGTGGTCCAGGCCAAGAACGCGCCCATCACAATGCCTGCAATGACACCTGCGACCGCACCGACGAGAAGCGAACCAGTCAGTGCAGCTCCGAAGAAGCCCGCGAAGGCGGCCGTCAGCATCTGCCCTTCGATACCGATGTTGACGACACCAGATCGCTCACCGATGACACCGACCATGGCAGCGAGCACAAGTGGAATCGCGAACCGCCACGATGACTCGAGCATCGAGGTCGCTTTGATGGGGCTAATGAAGTAGAACGCGTAGAAGCCGATGGTCACAAGGGCAAGTGCAATGAGACCTTTGCGGTGAGCATTGAAATAACGCATGTCAGCTTCCCCATCCGCTCGTCAGTGCTTCAGATTTCGCGGCGCGATCTCGGAACAACACACCGGCCAAGAGTGGAATTGAGACTAAGAGCAATGTGATTGCGAGCAGAAGATCAACAACTTCTGGCTGGATACCAGTGTCGAATTGAAGTGATGCTGCACCTGCACGCAACACACCCACGAGCAAAGCCGCAGGAATGGTCGCAATGGGATTGCCGCGAGCAAGCAACGCAATCGTGATGCCGTCGAAGCCGAGACCAGCATTGAAGCCATTCTCGTAGCGGTGAACCACGCCGAGAGTTTCGATCGCGCCGCCGAGACCAGCGAGTCCACCCGAGAAAAGCATCGCGCCGACAATCGAGGTCGGAAGTTTGATGCCGGCATAGCGAGC
>JAFMIT010000070.1 GCA_017853815.1 Actinomycetota bacterium | reverse complement strand
CAAGAAGGCTGCACCTAAGAAGGCTGCTGCTAAGAAGGTTGCCAAGAAGGCTGCACCTAAGAAGGCTGCTGCTAAGAAGGCTGCACCTAAGAAGGCTGCTGCCAAGAAGGCTGCACCTAAGAAGGCTGCTGCAAAGCGTCCAGCTCGCAAGGCTGCTGCTAAGAAGAAGTAACAACTTCCCCCAAACGCGAAAGGGTCTGTGCCGTCTGGCACAGGCCCTTTCTATATTTCACCCTGTGACTCTGACTCCTCGAACTCTGACGCCCGGAACTCTTTCGCCTGAACGCTTCGTACCCGCGACTATTTCGCGTCCTGAATATGTGGGCAGACCAGCGCCACAACAACACAACGGCGGTGACGTTCAAACTGCAGAGACCATCGAGAAGATGCGCATAGCCGGGCGCATCGCAGCCGGCGCAATTGCTGAAGTCGGAAAGCACATCCGCCCCGGCCTCACCACCGATGATCTCGATCGAATCGGGCACGAGTATCTCCTCGATCATGGCGCTTACCCATCGACGCTTGGCTACCGCAACTTCCCGAAGAGTCTTTGCGCTTCGCTCAACGAAGTCATTTGCCACGGTATCCCCGACTCGACTGTGATCGAGGATGGCGATATCTGCAACATCGACATCACCGCCTACATCAACGGTGTCCACGGAGACACCAACTTCACGTTCCTCGTCGGCGATGTTGATGAAGAGTCTCGGCTTCTCGTCGAGCGCACCCAGGAGTCACTCAATCGCGCCATCAAAGCGGTCGCTCCCGGTCGCCCTATCAGCGTCATCGGCCGAGTCATCGAGGCCTACGCGAGACGGTTCAACTACGGCGTCGTTCGCGACTTCACTGGCCACGGCATCTCCACCACTTTTCACAGCGGATTGATCATCCCCCACTACGACGATGAGAGTTTCGACACCATCATGGAAGTGGGCATGACATTTACAATCGAACCTATGCTCACCCTCGGAACGCACATGTGGGAAATGTGGGAAGACAACTGGACGGTTGTCACCCAAGATCGCAAGCGAACCGCACAATTTGAGCACACGCTTGTTGTCACTGAAACTGGAGCCGAGGTACTCACCACACTATGACGACCACACTCTGCATCGATGTCGGCGGCACGGGTCTTAAAGCTGCACTGGTGGCACTCGATGGCGCGATGCTGTCGGAGCGCATCAAGATCAAAACGCCGTACCCCTGCCCACCAGAGCGACTGTTAGAGAAGTTGCAGCAGCTCGCTAACAACTTCGACAACTACGACCGCGTCTCCGTCGGTTTCCCAGGACTCGTGCGCCATGGCAAGGTCTGGCATGTGCCGGCGCTTTCGCGTGCCGAATACGGCGGCCATACCGATCCCCAGCTTCAGGCCGCTTGGCATGGCTTCGATCTTCAGTCCGGGCTCGAACAACAATTCCATAAGCCAGTCAAAGTGGCGAACGACGCCGACGTCCAAGGCTGCGCTGCGGTTATTGGTCAGGGTTTCGAATTTGTCATGACTCTCGGCACGGGCGTGGGCACTGCAGTGTTCTCAGACGGCGTTCTCCTGCCCCATATGGAGCTTTCGCACGCAGAGTTTCGCAAAGGCCAAAGTTTCGACACTCAGCTCGGAAACGCCATGCGCAAAGAAATCGGCCAGGAGCGCTGGATACGCCGAGTTCTCAAGGCGATTGACTCGTTCGACGCGTTTCTGTATTTCGATCACTTGCATATCGGCGGTGGCAACGCCAAGTACCTCGTCGAAACCCCGCTTCCACCGAAAGTGCGCATCGTGAGCAACACTGCGGGCCTCCTTGGTGGCGTGCGCATTTGGGATTTGGGGTAAACGCTCCAGACGATGGTTGAACGTTTAATGATTTAGACTTCAACCATGACGAAATGGCTCACTCCCGAGCAGCAGCTCGAATGGCGTGCATTCCTGTCCGTCTTGTCGCTTCTTCCTGACCAGTTCAGTCGTGATCTGCACGAGAAGCACGGATTGACGATGTCGGATTACGAAATCCTCGTGCGCCTTTCTGAGGCCGAAGGTCGCGCCATGCGCATGAGCGAACTAGCGGACAAAACCTTGTCGAGCCGTAGCCGGCTCACTCATCAGATCGACCGCATGGTCGATGCTGGCTACGTCACTCGTCGCGTCTGCTCAGACGACAAGCGCGGGTACTTCGCGGAGATGACCGATGCAGGCTGGGACAAGCTCGTGTCTGCTGCCCCGAGCCATGTGGACAGCGTTCGCGAACGACTGGTGGACGTGCTCAGTTGCGAAGAGTTCCAAGCCCTCGGCGCCATCTCGAAGAAAATCCTCAACTCCCTCGACGACACAGCTCAGTCCAAAGCTCTCTAATTCACCCTGCCTGCGAAAGCGACTCATGACGACCTCTGAAGAACGTAAAGCAAAATTCGCTGCCGAAATTCACAGCCTCTACCCGTTCGTAGTCGCTCTCTTCGTGGGCATTCTGTTGATTTCCAACATTGGTGCCACCAAGCTCATCTCGTTTGGGCCGATCATCACCGACGGTGGCGCGTTCCTGTTCCCACTCGTCTACGTCATCGGCGACGTTATGAGCGAGGTGTACGGCTGGAAGGCGTCGCGTCGAGCCATCATCCTCGGCTTTGCGCTCGCCGCTCTCGCGTCGATCACCTTCTACCTCGTACAGCTCTCACCACCAGCCCCCGGCTGGGAAAACCAAGCCGCATTCGAAGCAATCCTTGGTTTCGTTCCGCGCATCGTGCTCGCAAGCGTTTGCGGCTTCCTCGTGGGTCAACTTCTGAACTCGTATGTACTCATCAAAATCAAACAGCGCACCAGCGAGAAGCATCTCTGGGTGCGTCTGATCGGCTCCACTGTCGTCGGCGAACTCGCTGACACTGTCGTCTTCTGCACGATTGCGTTCTACGGAATCATCACCGGCGCGGACTTCTTGAACTACGTCATCACGGGCTACGTCTACAAGACTTTGCTCGAAGTCGTACTGCTGCCGATTACCTACCCCACCATCGCATGGGTCAAGCGCCACGAACCAAGTTACGCGGAGACTGCCGCTTAACGACTGCCGTAGTAGCGGCCCATGAACTCTTCTTTGAAAGCCCAGTAATCGCCTTCAAGAATTAGCTGCCGCATTTTCGCGACAAGGTTCACGATGAAATGCTCGTTGTGAATCGTCAACAGCGTTGAGCCAAGCATTTCTTTGGCCTT
This sequence comes from Actinomycetota bacterium, assembly GCA_017853815.1. Taxonomy (GTDB): domain Bacteria; phylum Actinomycetota; class Actinomycetes; order S36-B12; family UBA5976; genus JAFMIT01. The sequence goes on along the minus strand of JAFMIT010000070.1, from coordinate 5,154 downwards.
AAAAAGATGGTGCAAATACGCCTTGGTGTAGTGCTTGCACGTGTAGCACTCGCACTCAGCATCGAGCGGCTCAAACGCTCGGCGATTCACTGCGCTGACGACGTTGTAGCGACCATCCAGGCTGTAAGCCGACGCATTGCGTGCCACTCGTGCAGGTGCCACACAATCGAATGTGTCTGCTCCGTTTTCGACTCCAACAAATAAATCATCCGGCTCGCCGATGCCGAGCAGGTGACGCGGCTTCATCTCAGGCAACTCTTCGGTCATCCAGCTAACAATCGTTCCGAGGCTGGCCTTGTCGAGCGCTCCCCCAAGACCAAAACCATCGAAGTCGAGCGCACCCAGGTCACGCGATGCTTTGCGTCGCAAATCTTCGTACTGCGCACCTTGAATAACGCCGAACAGCGACTGATACGGGCGATGACTTCGTTCGAGCGTCAACCTCTGGTGTTCAGCGATACACCGATGCGCCCACGCCAAGGTCCGCTCGAGTGCGATCTCCTGATAGCCGCGGGTGTTGAGCAGCGTCGTGCACTCATCGAAAGCGAAAATGATGTCGGCACCGATCTGGTGCTGTACTTGCATAGAAACTTCAGGAGTAAAGCGATGCAGCGAACCGTCGAGATGCGACTTAAAGGTGACCCCATCGTCATCGACATGCGCCAGTCGATCTTTGCCATCGGCAATCACATCATCTGATTGCACGGTGACGGTTTCCATCGCGAGGACCTTCTTGAAGCCGACACCTAACGAGAGAACCTGAAAACCGCCGGAATCTGTAAACGTCGGTCCCGACCAATTCATGAACTTACCGACACCACCAGCGGCATCGACAATGTCTGGCCCTGGTTGGAGATACAGGTGATACGCATTAGCGAGCAGCGCCTGCGAACCCATATCCGACATGGCTTCAGGAAGCACGGCCTTCACAGTCGCTTTGGTGCCGACGGGGATGAACGCTGGCGTCTGGATGTCTCCGTGAGGCGTGTGGATGACACCTACTCGACCTTGAAGCCCATCGCCACCAGCAGTGTCGGCAATGCGCTTGTCGATCTCGAAGTAGGGCTGGTTCACGCGCGCAGACTACCTAGCGAGCCGTGTCGCGACTTCTACAGGTCGACGGCGAAGTACTGCTTCTCGAGGAATTCGTGAATACCGTCGAATCCACCTTCGCGACCCAGACCAGATTCCTTCATGCCACCGAAAGGAGCTGCGGGATCTGAGGCAACACCGCGGTTGATAGCGACCATGCCTGACTCCATGCGACGCGCAACTCCAATACCAACACCAGCATCTTTTGCGAATACGTAAGAAATCAGGCCGTATTCCGTGTCATTCGCCATCCGAATGGCATCTTCTTGGTCTTCAAAAGTCACGATGGGGGCAACCGGACCAAACACTTCTTCGCGGGTCAATATTGAACCGTGCTCAATTCCGCGCACAATCACGGGCGCAACGAACGCTCCACCTTTCGGCGCGATCGATGTCGTGATGACGTCACCACCAGCGGCGGCTGCCTGTTCCACCAAGTCCACAATCTTCTGCGCTTCTTTATCGCTCACCATGGCACCGAGATCGTTGGACTGGTCAATGCCAGGTCCGACTTTGAGAGCACCGAGAGCGGCACCAAACTTTTTCGCAAATTCGTCGGCCAATGATGCATGCACGTAGAAGCGGTTGGCGGCAGTGCGCGCAGCACCACCATTGCGCATCTTCGCAATCATTGCGCCAGCAACCGCTTTGTCGACGTCAGCACCCTCGAGGACCAAGAACGGCGCGTTGCCACCGAGTTCCATCGATGCCCGCAATGCACGATCGGCCGCCTGATGAAGCAGCATTTTGCCAACGTAGGTCGAGCCAGTGAACGAAAGCGTGGCGATGCGCTCATCTGCCATGAGCGCTTTCACAATCTCGCTCGAGCGACGTGTGGTGATGACGTTGACCACACCTTTTGGCGCACCTGCTCGCTGCACGACATCAGCGACCCACAACGCAGTCAGCGGAGTTTCGGCTGGCGGCTTGAGAACGACGGTGCAGCCAGCGGCAAGCGCGGGACCAATCTTGCGGGTCGCCATGGCCGCCGGAAAATTCCATGGCGTGATGAGGAGTGCTGGTCCAATCGGCCGGTGGTCCACGATGATGGTTTTGTCGCCGTTAGGTGCGAGGCGGAAGTCGCCTGGCACGCGTACGGTCTCTTCAGAGAACCAGCGGAAAAATTCGGCGGCGTACGTCGCCTCGGCCATGGCGTCGCGCCAAGCCTTGCCGTTTTCAAGCGAAATCAGTCGAGCACAGTCTTCGAGCTCTGCAGTCATGATTTCCCATGCGCGACGCAGCACTTCGGCCCGAACGCGAGGTGGAGTTTGAGACCAGCTCTTGAACGCGTCATCAGCAGCTGTGACCGCGGCTAGGGCTTCTTCCATCGTCGCATCGCCAACGCTCGCAAGCGATTGGCCAGTCGCTGGATCGATGACGTCCATGCGCTGCGATCCTGGGACCCATTCGCCGCCGATAAGCAGACCTGTAGGGCTCGTAATAGCCACGGTTTTCTCCTGACTTCGTTGTCAGGGCGAGGGTACAACAGGCACCTGCGACAATTCGCCCCCAACCGAGAGGGAACTGTGGCACCGAGAAACCTGCTGAACCTTGAAGCCGTGTCAGTGGACTACGGCAAAGGCTTCGTTCTCGACGCAGTATCCCTCGGCGTCAATCTCGGCGACCGTATCGGCATCGTCGGTCGCAACGGTGGCGGCAAGACCACCCTCATGCGCATCATGGCGGGTGCCGAGACACCCCATGCTGGCCGGGTTTCGCATAGCAACAACTGCCATGTTGGAGTACTCACGCAGGTCGACACGATGGACCCAGCTTTAACGGTGCGGCAGTTCATTCTTGGCGAACAAGCTGACCACGAGTGGGCGACTCTCTCTGAAGTGCGCGAAGTGTTCACTGGTCTCTTTGGCGGTTTCGACGAGCATGTCATGGACCGACGCATCGGACCACTGTCTGGTGGCGAAAAGCGTCGCGTTGCACTCGCGCGTTTGTTGATTGAACCAGTCGATGTGTTGCTGCTCGACGAACCGACGAACCACCTTGACGTCGAAGCGGTCGCATGGCTCGCTGCCTACCTTAAAACCAAACGCAACTACGCACTCGTCGTCGTCACCCACGATCGCTGGTTCCTCGATGAAGTCAGCGATCGCACTTGGGAAGTCGTCAACGGAGCCGTCGAGGAATACGAAGGCGGCTACTCCGCGTACGTTCTCGCCAAAGCGGAACGTTCCCGACAGGCGAGCGCCATGGAAGCGCGACGCAACAATTTGTTGCGCAAAGAACTTGCGTGGCTACGGCGCGGTGCGCCGGCTCGTACCACCAAACCAAAATTCCGCGTCGATGCCGCCAACGAACTGATTGCGAACGAGCCCCCTCCACGCGATGGCACCGAGCTGTTGGCGTTCGCCAATGCGCGACTCGGAAAGACCGTCTGTGAACTTCATGACGCTGACATCGAACTCGGCGGAAAACAGCTACTTTCTCGAGTGAATTGGAATGTTGGTCCTGGCGATCGCATCGCCATCGTCGGCATGAATGGCGCTGGCAAGACCACTTTGATGCGCGTCCTTAACGAGCAATTAGCGCTGTCTGCTGGGCGACTCGTCGTGGGTTCAACAGTGAAATTTGCTTTTCTTTCGCAGCATCTCGAAGAACTCAATCCGCAATGGCGGGTTCTCGAAGCAGTAGAGCATGTCGCTCGCCGAGTTGAGTTAGGCAAAGGCCGCGAACTCACAGCGTCGCAGTTGTGTGAACGACTCGGTTTCGGTGCGGATGCCCAGTGGACTCCTGTCGGTGATCTCAGCGGCGGTGAGCGACGCCGCCTGCAACTCACGCGACTATTGATGACCGAACCAAATGTGTTAATGCTCGACGAACCAACGAACGATTTCGACGTTGAGACACTCGCGGCTCTCGAAGACTTATTGGACTCTTTCGGTGGCACGTTGCTCGTCGTGTCACACGACCGCTATTTCCTTGAACGCACCTGCGACACATTCGTTGGTTTGCTCGGCGACGGTCACATTCGCGATCTCCCCCGCGGGATCGACCAATATCTTGAACTTCGTAAAGCGATGACCACAGGCACTTCTGCATCAGTTGAAACAGCGCAATCAGCGCCCGCCCGCGTCGGAGTTTCGGCAGCCGAAGAGCGCGACATCAAGAAAGAACTCAATCGCCTCGAACGCCAGATCACGAAAGCCCAAAACCAGCGAGATTCTGTCCTTGCCAAGATGGCCGAAGTCGCCACTGACTACGACAAGGCAGCGCAGCTTGACGCGCAATTGCGCGGGATTGATGCAGAGATTGCGACACTCGAAGAGGCCTGGCTTGAAGCCGGCGCGAGGTTGGAGTCGTGAGCGGCCGTACAGATGAAGGTCTGCGCACACCTCGCGCGCAGACCCCCGCCCAATTCTTCTGCACGAATGTGCATAAAGCCAATTGGGATCTCTCCGAAAGCGTGACGAATGCCTAGTCTCCGCGCCTTCTCTGCATCAGATCTACGACACGTCACAGTCGCGGGTTGTGTCGCATCGTTCACGGGCATGCTCGCGTCCACCGGCGTTGTCCTCGCTGGCCTCACGGCCGTAGGAGCCGACCATGCTCAGAGCGTTTCTGCCGTCTTCGTGATGCTCGTGGGCTACGGACTCCTCGCCATTGCACTGAGTTGGCGTCACGCGATGCCTCTCACCATCGTCTGGAGCACTCCCGGCGCTGCACTGCTGGTTTCGTCTGCTGCCCTCGCGTTGACTTTCGAGCAAGCGGTCGCTGGCTTCATCATCTCCGCACTGCTGATCATCCTGACTGGCCTCTGGCCAGCTCTCGGTGATCTCGTGGGCAGAATTCCTGCCCAACTCGCAAGCGCCATGCTCGCAGGGGTCATCTTTAGTTTTTGCGTGGCACCGTTTATCGCGCTGCCGAAGTACACCGTCGTGATGGCACCAGTGCTTTTGGTGTGGATCGCGTTGAAGCGCTTCGCGCCGTTGTGGGCAGCGCCTGCAGCCATTGTTCTGGGTAGCGCCATACTGCTCAACACCATCGATGGGGTGGCGATTGACCTCGCCTTGCCTGCGGCCCGCGTTGTGATGCCTGAGTTCACTCCAG